>NZ_JBPQTQ010000003.1:0-94649 GCF_051386415.1 Streptomyces sp. URMC 129 | reverse complement strand
GTCCCCGCGGCCGGAGCCCCCCGCCCCCCGGCGCCCGGCTACCCGGACACCGAACGCGAGACCGTGCACCGGCTGATGCGCGAACGCCGCGACATCCGCAACGGCTTCCGCTCCGACCCCATCCCGCACGACGTGCTGCTCCGCGTCCTGGAGGCGGCCCACACCGCGCCCAGCGTCGGCCTCTCCCAGCCCTGGGACTTCGTGCTCATCCGCTCCGCCGAGACCCGCCGCATGGTCCACGAGCTGGCGGCCCAGCAGCGCGAGGCGTACGCCAAGTCCCTGCCCAAGGCCCGTGCCAAGCAGTTCAAGGAGCTGAAGGTCGAGGCCATCCTGGAGACCCCGGTCAACATCGTGGTCACCGCCGACCCCACACGCGGCGGCCGGCACACCCTCGGCCGTCACACCCAGCCCCAGATGGCGCCCTACTCGTCCGCCCTCGCCGTGGAGAACCTGTGGCTCGCCGCCCGCGCCGAGGGCCTCGGCGTCGGCTGGGTCAGCTTCTTCGACGAGCGCCAGCTCGCCCGCGCCCTCGACCTCCCCGACCACCTGGAGGTCGTCGCCTACCTGTGCGTCGGCTACGTGGACGAGTTCCCCGGCGAGCCCGAACTGTCCCGCAACGGCTGGTCCCGCCGCCGCCCGCTGTCCTGGGTGGTGCACGAGGAGGCGTACGGCCGCCGCGCCCTGCCCGGCGCCGGGCCGCACGACCTGCTCAGCGAGACCCTCGCCGAGATCCGCCCGCTGGACGCCCAGGCCCTCGGCGAGGCGTGGGAACGGCAGAAGCGGATGACCAAGCCGGCCGGCGCCCTCGGCGCCCTGGAGGTCATCTCCGCCCAGCTCTGCGGCCTGTCGCGGTGCTGCCCGCCGCCCGTGCCCGAGCCCGCCGCCGTCGCGATCTTCGCCGGCGACCACGGCGTCCACGCCCAGGGCGTCACCCCTTGGCCGCAGGAGGTCACCGGGCAGATGGTGGCCAACTTCCTGGGCGGGGGAGCGGTCTGCAACGCGTTCGCCACCCAGGTCGGCGCCGAGGTCTGCGTCGTCGACGTCGGCATCCGGGGCGAACTGCCCGGCACGCCGGGCCTGCTGCCGCGCAAGGTCAGGCCCGGCACCGACGACTTCACCGCCGGGCCCGCGATGACCCGCGACGAGGCCATGCGCGCCGTCGAGGTGGGCATCGAAACCGCCCGCGACCTCGTCGCCGCCGGGAACCGGGCGCTGCTCACCGGCGAGATGGGCATCGCCAACACCACCGTCTCCGCCGCGCTGATCGCCGTCTTCGCCGACGCCGAGCCCGCCGAGGTCACCGGGCGCGGCACCGGCATCGACGACGAGACGCACGCCAGGAAGGTCGACGTGGTCCGCCGCGCGCTGCAGCGGCACCAGCCCGACCCCGGCGACCCCATCGGCGTGCTCGCCGCCGTCGGCGGCCTGGAGCACGCGGCCCTCGCCGGGCTGATCCTGGGCGGCGCCTCGCTGCGCGTGCCCGTGATCCTCGACGGCGTCAGCGCCGGTGCCGCCGCCCTGGCGGCCCGCGCCATCGCGCCCGAGGCCGTCGCCGTCTGCATCGCCGGACACCGCAGCGCCGAGCCCGGTCACCAGGCCGCCCTCACCGCGCTCGGCCTGCGCCCGCTGGTCGACCTCGACCTGCGCCTCGGCGAGGGCACCGGAGCGCTGCTCGCCCTCCCCGTCGTGCAGAGCGCCGCCCGCGCGATGCGCGAGGTCGCCACCTTCGACTCGGCCGGGGTGACGGACAAGAACTAAGGTGAAGGGCCCCCTGCCCGTCCGTGAAGCGTCGAGGAGCCCGCACCACCGATGCCAGAACAACCCGCCTACCCCGTCGGCCTGCGCCTGACCGGCCGCCGTGTCGTCGTCCTCGGCGGCGGCACCGTCGCCCAGCGCCGGCTGCCCGCGCTGCTCGCCGCGGGCGCCGACGTCCTGCTGATCGCCCCCTCGGTCACCCCCTCCGTCCAGGCCATGGCCGAGGCGGGCGAACTGCGCTGGGAGCCACGGGGATACCGACACGGCGACATAACGGACGCCTGGTACGCCCTGATCGCCACCGACGACCCCGAGGTCAACGCCGCCGCCTCCGCCGAGGCCGAGGAGCGCCGCGTCTGGTGCGTCCGCAGCGACGACGCCGACGCGGCCACCGCCTGGACCCCGGCCACCGGGCGCAGCGAGGGCGTGACCGTCGCCGTGCTCACCGGCCGCGACCCGCGCCGCTCCGCCGCCGTCCGGGACGCCGTGGTCGAGGGCCTGCGCGACGGCACCCTCACCGCGCCCCGGCACCGCCTGCGCACCCCCGGCGTCGCGCTGGTCGGCGGCGGCCCCGGCGACCCGGACCTGATCACCGTGCGCGGTCGCCGCCTGCTCGCCGAGGCCGACGTGGTGATCGCCGACCGCCTCGGCCCCCGCGACCTGCTGGACGAACTGCCCCCGCACGTCGAGGTCATCGACGCCGCCAAGATCCCCTACGGCCGCGCCATGGCCCAGGAGGCCATCAACAACGCCCTCATCGAGCACGCCAAGGCCGGCAAGTCGGTGGTCAGGCTCAAGGGCGGCGACCCGTTCGTCTTCGGCCGCGGCAAGGAGGAGGCCCAGGCGCTGGCCGAGGCCGGCATCCCGGTGACCGTGGTCCCCGGCGTCACCAGCGCCGTCTCCGTCCCCGCCGCCGTCGGCATCCCGGTCACCCACCGGGGCGTGGCCCACGAGTTCACCGTCGTCAGCGGCCACGTCGCGCCCGACGACCCGCGCTCCCTGGTGGACTGGGAGGCGCTGGCCGCCCTGCGCGGCACCCTGGTGCTGCTCATGGCGGTGGAGCGGATGGGCGCCATCGCCGAGACCCTGATCCGGCACGGCCGCCCCGCCACCACCCCGGTCGCCGTCGTCCAGGAGGGCACCACGGCCGCCCAGCGCCGCGTCGACGCCACGCTGGAGACCGTGGCCCGGCGCATCACGGAGGAGGGCGTCCGGCCACCGGCCATCGTCGTCGTCGGCGACGTGGTGACGGTGGCGTGACGGCTCCCGTCCCGGTCACCGACCCCGGCGACCCCAGGCTCACCGACTACACCGCGCTCACCGACGTCGCCCTGCGGCGGCGCCGCGAGCCGGCCGAGGGCCTGTTCATGGCCGAGGGCGAGAAGGTCATCCGCCGCGCCCTGCGCGCCGGTTACCCGATGCGCTCCATGCTCCTCACCCCCCGCTGGGCCGACGCCATGCGGGACGTCGTGGCGTCGGCCGGCGCGCCGGTGTACCTGGTCAGCCCCGAGGTGGCCGAGCAGGTCACCGGCTACCACGTGCACCGGGGCGCGCTGGCCGCGATGCAGCGCACGCCGTTGCCGTCCGCCGCCGGGCTGCTGGCCGCCTCCCGGCGGCTGGCGGTCCTGGAGGCGGTCAACGACCACACCAACCTCGGCGCGGTCTTCCGGGGCGCCGCCGCGCTGGGCATGGACGCCGTGCTGCTCTCCCCGGACTGCGCGGACCCGCTGTACCGCCGCTCGGTGAAGGTGTCGATGGGCACGGTGTTCTCGCTGCCCTACGCCCGCCTGAGCCCGTGGCCGCGGGTGCTGGCGGACGTGCGGGAGGCGGGCTTCCGGCTGCTGGCCCTCACCCCGGACCCGGGCGCCACCGACATCGGCACCGCGGTCCGGGAGCTGGGGGACGACAAGGCCGCGCTGATGCTGGGCACCGAGGGAGAGGGCCTGACCGCCCGCGCCCTCGCCGCCGCCGACGCCCGGGTCAGGATCCCGATGGCCCACGGGGTGGACTCGCTCAACGTGGCCGCCGCCGCTGCCGTCGCGTTCTACGCGGTCGCCGGGGGCTGAGCCATCGCCGCCGCTACAGCGGCCCCTGGCACCCCTGCGCCGCGGCGATGCCCAGCGCCACCAGCAGCGTCACCGTGACGAACACCACGAGCCGCTGCCGCAGCAGCCGCCGGTCGACGCCCCGGCGCCGAGCGGGCCGCGGGCGCCGGGCCGCCTGGGACGCGGTGCCCTCCGGCCGCCGGGGCGCGGGGGCCCGCGGCGCCGGGGCCGGCCGCTGGCGCGGCGCGGACTGCCCCACCCCGCGCGCCTCCCGGCCCGCGATCTCCTTGAGCCGCAGCGAGAGCTGCAGCGTCGTGGGCCGCTCCTCGGGCGACTTGGCCAGGCAGGAGCGCAGCAGCGGCGCCAACGCGGCCGGGACGCCGTGCAGATGCGGCTCCTCGTGCACCACGCGGTAGAGCATCACCTCGGAACTGCCCTGCCCGAACGGCGAGTCTCCGAGCGCCGCGTAGGCCAGCGTCGCGCCGAGCGAGAAGACGTCGGTGGCCGGGGTGACCGGCTGCCCCCGCACCTGCTCGGGGGCGAGGAAGCCGGGCGAGCCCACCGCGGTCCCGACGTGCGTCAGGGTGCTCGCGCCGGTCGCCCAGGCGATGCCGAAGTCGATGATCCGGGGCCCCTTGGGCGACAGCAGGATGTTCGACGGCTTCAGGTCGCGGTGCACGACGCCCGCCTCGTGGACGGCGACCAGGCCCTCGGCCAGGGCCGCGCCGATGGCGGCCGTCTCGGCGGCGGACAGCGGCCCCTGCTCCAGCACCTTGTCGTGCAGCGAGGGGCCCGGCACGTACTGGGTGGCGAACCACGGCCGGGCGGCGTCCAGATCGGCGGCCACCAGCCGGGCCGTGCAGCCGCCCCGGATCCGCCGCGCGGCGGAGACCTCACGGGCGAACCGCGAACGGAACTCCTGGTCCTCCGCCAGATCGGGCCGGATGACCTTCAGCGCGACCCGCTGGCCGCGCCGGTCCGAGCCGAGATACACGACTCCCATCCCGCCGGCGCCCAGGCGCCGGTGGAGCCGGAACGCGCCGACGACTCGCGGGTCCTCGCGCCGGAGCCGCATCATCGCCATGTCCACCTCGCTGCCCGGTGCTTGTGATGAGCCACAGCTTACGGACTGCGCGGCCCGAGCACCGAAAAGCCGCGCGCACCGGCGTCTTCGCAGGCGGCGGACGTTCCCTGGGGGAAACCCCCGGCTTCCCGGCGGTGATGTCCACCCTGGGGAGTAGTCGATCATGGGCCGTCTCATCCTGGGGGAGGCCCCCAGGTCAGTACGCCGGGTTGACGCGGCGGGTGGCCCCCGGACCTACTGTTGAGGTCAAGCGGCGGGCGCAGCACTCGTCCCCCGAGGTCACCCGCCCGCCGCTGCCAACACGAGGTCGGGAGGGGAGAGATGGCACGCACGGCGATACGCCCGCGCACCGGCCGCACCGACCGGCGCCACCCACTGGTGGCGACGGCGATGGTGCTGCCGCTGGCCATCGCCCTCGCGATCGTCATCGGCGGCGTCGAGGCCGTCATGACACAGGCGTCGTCCGTGGCCGGCATGCTGGGGCGCTGAGCGGCGCCCCGGGCCCGGGAGAGCGGCCCGGGTCGGGGACACCGGCTGACAGCCCCGTGGGGACGGGGGTGAGGCGGACGGCTATGGGCCCGGTGCGCGATACTGGGATTGAACCAGTGACCTCTTCCGTGTCAGGGAAGCGCTCTCCCGCTGAGCTAATCGCGCGGAGGATCCTCGCGGATCCAGTGGACGATACTGGGATTGAACCAGTGACCTCTTCCGTGTCAGGGAAGCGCTCTCCCGCTGAGCTAATCGTCCGAGGTGGAGACGGGATTTGAACCCGTGTAGACGGCTTTGCAGGCCGTTGCCTCGCCTCTCGGCCACTCCACCGGATGGGGGACGGGCCCCCTTCGAGCGGACGACGAGATTCGAACTCGCGACCCCCACCTTGGCAAGGTGGTGCTCTACCAGCTGAGCTACGTCCGCAATCGTTGTCCCCGTAGCCACTTGCGCGCTCCGGCGACGTCATGAACCTTAGCGGATTCGCGGGCCAGCTCAAACTTCGTATCCCCTGACCGCCGCCTAGACTCGCACACATGCACGACGTGGCTCCCCTCGCCCGGCTCGGCGGATTCCTCGCCACCGGCCTCCGCGACGTCACCGGCGACCCGGCGGCGCTCGACTCCACGGGCTGGTGGGCGGTGGCCGCGGACTTCGAGGGGCGCCTGGTGTGCGCCCGGTTCGGCGACGTCCGGCCCGCCCCGCCGCCCACCGCCGCCCCGGGGCGCTGGCACGGCCCCCGCCCCGGCGCCTGGACCAGCTCCCTGGACCGGGCCGCCTACACGGCGGGCGTGCGGCGGGTGCGCGAGCACATCGCGGCCGGCGACGTCTACCAGGTGAACCTGTGCCGCGTGCTCTCCGCGCCGCTGCCCGGCGCGGGCGCCGACATCGACGCCCTGAGCACGCTGCTGGCCCGCGCCCACCCGGCGGCGTTCGCGGGCACCGTCCGGCTCCCCGCCCACGGCGTGGAGATCGCCACGGCCTCCCCGGAGCTGTTCCTGCGCCGCCGGGGCCGCACGGTCGAGTCCGGCCCGATCAAGGGCACCGGCCGCAGCGCCGCCGACCTGCTGGCGAAGGACTACACCGAGAACGTGATGATCGTCGACCTGGTCCGCAACGACCTCGGCCGCGTCTGCGTCCCCGGCTCGGTCACCGTGCCCGGCCTGTGCGTCGCCGAGCGTTACCCCGGCCTGGTCCACCTGGTCTCCACCGTCCGCGGCGAGCTGCGCCCCGGCGCCGGCTGGCCCGATCTGATGGACGCCGCCTTCCCGCCCGGCTCGGTGACCGGCGCCCCCAAGTCCAGCGCGCTGCGGATCATCGACGCGCTGGAGACCGCGCCGAGGGGCCCGTACTGCGGCGCCGTCGGCTGGGTCGACGCCGACCGCGGCGTGGGCGAACTCGCCGTCGGCATCCGCACGTTCTGGATCGACCGGGCCGCCGGGGCCGCCCCGCTGCTGCGCTTCGGCACCGGCGCGGGCGTCACCTGGGACTCCGACCCGGCGGGGGAGTGGGCCGAGACCGAGCTGAAGGCGTCCCGGCTGGTCGGGGTAGCGTCTACGGGAGGCCACCGGAGCGACGGGGGCGAGAGGGGAAGGAGTCACCATGGCGCTGATCTGGCTGAACGGTGAGCTGCGCGACGCCGACAGCGCGCGGGTCTCCGTCTTCGATCACGGACTCACGGTCGGGGACGGCGTGTTCGAGACGCTGAAGACCGAGAACGGCCGCGCCTTCGCCGTCCGCCGCCACCTGGACCGCCTCGCCGCCTCCGCCGCCGGTCTCGGCCTGCCCGAGCCCGACCGCGACGAGGTGCGGCGCGCCTGTCACGCGGTGCTCGCCGCCACCCCGCTGCCGTTCGGCCGGCTGCGCGTCACGTACACCGGCGGCCCCGCGCCGCTCGGCTCCGACCGCGGCGACGCCGCGCCCACGCTGCTCGTCGCGCACGCCCCGGCCACCCGCGCCCCCGAGAGCACCGCCGTCGTCACCGTCCCCTGGACCCGGAACGAACGCGGCGCCCTCACCGGGCTGAAGACCACCTCCTACGCCGAGAACGTCATCGCGCTGGCCCGCGCCCGCCAGGAGGCGGCCTCCGAGGCGCTCTTCGCCAACACCGCCGGCCTGCTCTGCGAGGGCACGGGCAGCAACGTCTTCGTCGTCCTCGACGGCGAGCTGCGCACCCCGCCCCTGGCCTCCGGCTGTCTGGCCGGCATCACCCGCGCCCTGGTCCTCGAATGGGTCGGCGCCGCCGAGACCGACCTGCCCATGGACTGCCTGGAGCGCGCCGAGGAGATCTTCCTCACCTCCAGCCTCCGCGACGTGCAGGCCGTGCGGCGGGTCGACGGCCGCACGCTGCCCGGCGCGCCCGGCCCGGTGACCGCCAAGGCGATCCGCGTCTTCCGGGAGCGCTCGGCCGCCGACATCGACCCCTGAGCGCGCCATCGGCGGCCGGCGGACCCGCGAGCCCCGGGGTGACGCGGGACGGCGGCGGCGGGTAGACATCCGGCGATGACCACGACACTGCGACCCGCCGGGCCCGAGGAGCGCGCCGCCGACGGCGGCCGGTCCCGGGCGTTCGACATCCGCGTCAACGGCCGCCGCGCCGGCTCCCTGCGGCTCGTCACCGACGACGGCCACGCCGGGCGCATCGAGGACCTGGTGGTGGCCGGGGCGGACCGCCGCCGGGGCCGCGCCACGGTCGCCGTGCTGGCCGCCGAGGAGGCCCTGCGGGCCTGGGGCTGCCGCGAGGCCACGGCCGCCGTGCCCGCCGACGCCGGGGCGGCCCTGGCCCTCGCCCGGGTGCTCGGCTACACCGAGCGCAACCGCAACCTGGTCAAACCCGTCACCGGCCCGCCGCCCCCGGCCCCGCCCGGCGGCGCCTTCCGCGACCTGACGGACGCCGAGTACCCGGCCTGGCTGACGGCCGAGCGGACGGCGTACGCCCGGAACTGGACCGACCGGGGCCTGGACCCGGCCGCCGCCCGCGCCAGGGCGGACCGCGGCTACGCGACCCTGCTCCCCGACGGACCCGCCACCCGGGGCGCCGTGCTGCGCGTCCTGGCGCACGAGGGCGCGGACGTCGGCACCGTGTGGGTCACCGTGGCGCCCGGGCCCATGCGGCACGGCGAGGACGCCTACGTCTGCTCCGTCGAGGTGGCCGCGGACCACCGGGGTCGCGGCCACGGCCGGACGCTGATGCGGGAGGCCGAGCGGGTCTGCCACGCGGCGGGGGGCGGGCTGCTCGGGCTCAACGTGTTCGCGGGCAACACCCCGGCGCTGCGGCTCTACGCCTCACTGGGGTACCGGCCCGTCCAGATCCATCTCTACAAGCCGCTGGGCTGAGCGAGCAGGGACTCGGCGATCCCGGCGATCCGCTCCCGCAGCCCCTGCTGGTTCTTGCCGCCGTCCAGCCGCTGCCCGCCGATCACGTACGTCGGGGTGCCGGTGACGCCCAGCGCCTCCCCCTCGGCCTGGTCGGCGTCCACGATCAGCATGTGCCGGCCGTCGATCAGCGCGGTGTCCACCTCGTCGGCGTCCAGGCCCAGCTCCCTGGCGACCTCCAGCAGCACCTCGGTGCCGCGGGCCTCCAGGTCGGCGGTGCGGGCCAGCAGGGCCGTCCAGTACTCCTCGCCCCGGCCCTGGAGATACGCCTCCTCGGCGGCCTGGGCGGCGGCCAGCGCGTGCCGGTGGCGGCTGAGCGGGAAGTGCCGGCGCCTGATCTCCAGCGCCGGCCCGAACCGCTCCCGCAGGGCGCGCAGGTCGGATTCCGCGCGGTGACAGTCGGGGCACTGGAGGTCGCACCACACGTCCAGTACGGCGCGGGAACCGGTCGTCTCGTTCATGCCGCACAGTCTTCCATCCCCGCCCCGGCCGGGCGGACCCGGAGAAATCCCGGATCCCGCGGCCGGGCCATGGCCCCGCGGCCCGGAGCGCGGCAGGATGGAACGATGGTGATCGGCACTGTCTGCACCCTGCTCTCCGCCGCCGGCCTGGGGATCGCGTTCCTGGTCGCGCGCCGCCGCCGCTACGCCCTGGCGCTGCGGACCGCGGCCGTCTCGCTGCTGCCCGTCGGACTGGCCATGACGGGCGTGGTGCGCTTCGTGCTGCACATGACCTTCAACCCGCTGGCCTGGGCCGGCTTCGGCGTGCTGGGCTGCGCGGTCCTGCTGTTCCTGGCCGGGCGGCTCGCCGAGGGCCGGGGCGCGGGCGGCGGGCGCCGCCGCGAGAAGGGCGCCGCCCGGTCCCTGCCCGCCGTCGGCGGGCGCGGCGGCGGGGCGGACGACTTCTCGGACATCGAGGCCATCCTGAAGAAGCACGGCATCTGAACGGACGGACCCGCCCGGCGCGCGGCAGGCGTGTTGAGCGCGCACAGGCGTCCGATTGCGTCATGATCACGACGACATGGCCCCAACCCCGCGGGAACAGACTCCCGAATCGACCGACCATCCGCCGCCGGCCCCGGGGCGGGAGGCGGGACCCGGCGAACCCGAGAGCCGGGGCTGCCTGTTCGCCCTGTCACAGCCCCCGCTGCTGATCTTCCTGACCGTCATCGGCACCCTGCTGCTGATCGCGGGCGCGCACGATCAGTTCCTCTTGTGAGGGCCGCCCGCGACCGTCTCGGACTCCCGCTGCCTGGCCCGGTACGCGGCCACGTGCAGCCGGTTGCCGCACGTGCGGCTGGAGCAGTAGCGCCGCGACCGGTTGCGCGACAGATCGACGAACGCGCGCCCGCAGCCGGGCGCCTCGCAGCGCCGCAGCCGCTCCCGCTCCCCGGCCACCAGGATGAAGCCCAGGGCCATCCCGCAGTCGGCGGCCAGGTGCTCGGCGACCGAGGCGCCGGGCGCGAAGTAGTGCACGTGCCAGTCGTGACCGTCGTGGTCGGTCAGCCGCGGGGTGGTCCCGGCCGCCGCCACCAGGGCGTTGATCAGCTCGGCCGCCGCCCGGTCGGAGGGGGCGGCGAAGATCTCGGCGAACCGCGCGCGCACCCCCCGCACCGCCCGCAGGTCGGACTCGGCCAGGTCCGCGAGCCGCACGTCGCTCACCGCGTGGTCCGCCACGAAGGCCCGCAGGGCCGCTGTGTCGGTGAGCGTGTCCCGCGAGCCGACGACGGTGTTCAGCAGGTCGACGGTGTGGTCCAGGGCGCACCGGGTGTCGTGGTTGATCAGCACGGAGGGCTCCCCGTCCGGTCCGGAAAACGATGAGGCCAGACTCTAGCGGCCTCATGGCACACGGCGGCGCCGCCGCGGGAATTCCCCGCGGCGGCGCCGTGGTGTGTCCGTCGCCGGTCCCGCGCCGTCGCCCCGAGTCAGACGGCGCGGAGAACCGGCGGGTCTCTAACTCTCTGCGAGAATGTGCGACAGTTCGGTATCGAGATCGAAATGACGGTGTTCCGTGCCGGGCGGCACGGCGGCGTCGGTCCGCTTCAGGAAGGATTCGAGGGCCCGGGCCGGGGCCTCGAGCAAGGCCTCCCCCTCGGGGGAGCTGAGGGCGATGCAGACGACTCCCTGCCCGTGACTTCGGGAGGGCCAGACCCGGACGTCGCCGGTGCCCGTGGGCCGGTGCAGTCCTTCGGCGAGGAGGTCGCGGGCGAAAACCCATTCGACGGTTTCTTCGGCTCCGGTGTGAAATGTGGCGTGTACGGCGTAGGGGTCCGCCGTGTCATACCGCAGCCCCGCGGGTACAGGTAGTGAGGACTCGCTCGATACGACGAGGCGCAGGTGCAGCTCGCAGCTGACCGTGGTGTTCATAAGCGCCAGGGCCTTTCGCTCAGTGTGCGCTCGGGGATTCGCACGTCGGCGAATTCCAGATGCCACGTACTCGCCGGTTGTAAACCCCTCTGCCCCAATTGTGGCCTTTAAAGTCATTCCAATGGACGAGTTGTGATATGTCCAAAGCCGGGAGGCGACGCATGACGGACGGCCGGTGGAGCCGTTACCGATTCAACGACGACTGGTGGGTAGGTGCCCCGCCTGGCGCGGTCTATGCCGTCCTGGAACGGCCCGAGGACTATCCGCGCTGGTGGCGTGAGATACGGCACGTCGTCCGGACGGGACCGGATACCGGACTTGCCCGCTTCCGTTCCTTTCTCCCCTTCTCCCTCCGTGTCGGTGTCCGCGCCGGCCGCCGGGACCCGGCCGCCGGGCTGATCGAGGTGCTGCTGAGCGGCGATCTCGACGGCTGGGTGCGCTGGACGATCTCGCCGAGCGGGACCGGCAGCGCCGTCCGCTACGAGCAGGACACCGCCCTGCGCAAGCCGCTGCTGCGGCACCTCTCGCTGCCCGCCCGGCCGGTGTTCGCCGCCAACCACGCCCTGATGATGCGTTCGGGACGGCGAGGGCTCCGTGCCTGGTTGGGAGTTCATTTGGATGACGGGTGACCCGCCCTGTATGGTTCTTCCCGTGCCGCAGGGCACGAACCCCGGGCGATTAGCTCAGCGGGAGAGCGCTTCGTTCACACCGAAGAGGTCACTGGTTCGATCCCAGTATCGCCCACCCCCCGGGAAGGCCGGTCCGCCGCAGCGGACCGGCCTTCCGCGTTTACCCCTTCGCTCCGGCGGTCACGCGGTCGGTACCATGCGGACTGCGACGGCACTTCAGCCCGCCACCACCCCATGAGTCAGGAGAGTCCGGTGTCAGACGTCCGTGTGATCATCCAGCGCGATTCCGAGCGGGAAGAACGCGTGGTGGCCACCGGCACGACGGCCGCCGCGCTCTTCGAGGGCGAACGGTCCGTCGTCGCCGCCCGCGTCGCCGGACAGCTCAGGGACCTGGCCTACGAGCCCGCCGACGGCGACGAGATCGAGCCGGTGGACATCTCCTCGCCCGACGGGCTGGACATCCTGCGGCACTCCACCGCGCACGTCATGGCCCAGGCCGTGCAGGAGCTGTTCCCCGAGGCCAGGCTCGGCATCGGACCGCCCATCAAGGACGGCTTCTACTACGACTTCGACGTCGCCCAGCCCTTCCACCCGGAGGACCTCGGGCGCATCGAGAAGCGCATGCAGCAGATCCAGAAGCAGGGGCAGCGGTTCGCCCGGCGGGTGGTGACCGACGAACAGGCCCGTGCCGAACTCGCCGGTGAGCCCTACAAGCTGGAGCTGATCGGGCTCAAGGGCGCCGCGGCGGAGTCCGCCGAGGGCGCGGGCGCCGAGGTCGGCGCCGGCGAGCTCACCATCTACGACAACCTCGACGCCAAGACCGGCGAGCTGTGCTGGAAGGACCTGTGCCGGGGGCCGCACCTGCCCAGCACCCGGCTCATTCCCGCGTTCAAGCTGATGCGCTCCGCCGCCGCGTACTGGCGGGGCAGCGAGCGGAACCCGCAGCTCCAGCGGATCTACGGCACCGCCTGGCCGTCCAGGGACGAGCTCAAGGCCCACCTGGAGTTCCTCGCCGAGGCCGAGAAGCGCGACCACCGGCGGCTGGGCACCGAGCTCGACCTGTTCTCCATTCCCGAGGAGCTGGGCTCCGGACTGGCGGTCTTCCACCCCAAGGGCGGCGTCGTCCGCAAGGTCATGGAGGACTATTCGCGCCGCCGGCACGAGGAATCCGGATACGAATTCGTCAACACCCCGCACATCACCAAGAGGAAGCTCTTCGAGGTTTCGGGACACCTCCCGAACTACGACGAGTCGATGTTCCCGCCCATCCAGTTCGAGGGGCAGGACTATTACCTCAAGGCGATGAACTGTCCCATGCACAACCTGATTTTCCGGGCGCGTGGGCGGTCCTACCGGGAATTGCCGTTGCGGCTTTTCGAGTTCGGCACGGTCTACCGGTACGAGAAGTCGGGCGTCGTCCACGGCCTCACCCGCACCCGCGGGTTCACCCAGGACGACTCGCACATCTACTGCACCAAGGAGCAGATGCCCGACGAACTCGACACCCTGCTCACCTTCGTGCTCGACCTGCTCCGCGACTACGGGCTCAGCGACTTCTACCTGGAGCTGTCCACCCGCGACGACAGCCCGAAGTTCATCGGTGAGCCGGAGGAGTGGGCGGAGGCCACCGAGGCGCTGCGGCAGGCCGCCGGCAAGCAGGGCCTGGAGCTGGTCATGGACCCGGGCGGCGCCGCGTACTACGGCCCCAAGATCTCCGTCCAGGCCAAGGACGCCATCGGCCGCACCTGGCAGATGTCCACGATCCAGGTCGACTTCCAGCAGCCGAAGCGCTTCGCCCTGGAGTACACCGCGGCGGACGGCAGCCGGCAGCAGCCGGTGATGATCCACCGGGCGCTGTTCGGCTCCATCGAGCGCTTCTTCGCCGTGCTGCTGGAGCACTACGCGGGCGTCTTCCCGCCGTGGCTCGCCCCCGTGCAGGCGGTCGGCATCCCCATCGGGGACGCGCACGTGCCCTATCTCCAGGAATTCGCCGCCGAGGCGAAGGCCCAGGGGCTGCGCATGGAGGTGGACTCCTCCGCCGACCGCATGCAGAAGAAGATCCGCAACGCCCAGAAGCAGAAGATCCCGTTCATGGTCATCGCCGGTGACGACGACGTCGCGAACGGCGCGGTCAGCTTCCGCTACCGCGACGGCTCGCAGAAGAACGGGATTCCGCGCGCCGAGGCGCTGGGCGAGATCGCCACGGTCGTCCGCGACCGCCTGCAGGTCTAGGGCCTGTCTTCCGGATCTTCGCGGGGCCACGACGTTCCCCCGGCCATGGGGACTCCTCCGGAGGCCGGGAGGTACCCCCACGATCCGGAGGGCAGGCCCCGGCGGCCACCGGCCGGCGGGCCCCGGGGCGAATGCCCCGGGGCCCGTGCCGTCCGGGCGACGCCATATGCTGGCCGGCATGAGCAGCGAGCCGGAGCAGCAGATCGGAGTGGGGACGCCGGACGCGTTCCAGCGCCTGTGGACGCCCCACCGGATGGCCTACATCCAGGGCGAGGGCAAGCCGACCGGCCCCGGGGCCGAGGACGGCTGCCCGTTCTGCGTGATTCCCGGCAAGAGCGACGAGGACGGCCTGATCGTCGTCAGGGGCGAGGCCGTCTACGCCGTGCTCAACCTCTACCCGTACAACAGCGGCCACCTGCTCGTGGTGCCCTACCGGCACGTCGCCGACTACACCGAGCTCACGCCCGGGGAGACCGCGGAGCTGGCCGCGCTGACCAAGCAGGCCATGACCGTGATCCGCCGGGTCTCCGGCGCGCACGGCTTCAACATCGGCATCAACCAGGGCTCGGCGGCGGGCGCCGGCATCGCGCCCCACCTGCACCAGCACGTGGTGCCCCGGTGGGGCGGCGACTCCAACTTCATGCCCGTCGTCGGCCACACCCGGGTCCTGCCGCAACTCCTCGCCGACACCCGGCAGATGCTGGCCGACGCCTGGCCCGCCGCCTGACGGCCGCGGCCGGCGGTCACAGGTTGTACTCGTCGGCCTTCTTCGGCTCGGCGGTCTGCACCAGGCCGCTGAGCGCCTGGGCGCGGGCCTCGAACGACGAGGTGTCCACGCCGTGCTCGTTCAGGACCCGCAGCGCCGCCGCGTGCGCCACCCGCAGCACCGGCGTCGGGGTGCGCAGCAGGTCGTCCATCATGAAGCGGTGGTCCCCCACCGGGGTCGCCCAGGTGTGGCGCAGACCGAACGGCTCGGGCAGGGCGATCGTGCCGCCCAGCTTGTCCAGGCGCGCCGGGAACCAGGTCAGCGGAGCGCGGGCGGCCAGCCGCACCACTTCCTTGGCGTCGACCAGCGGCAGCACCTGGTCCTCCTTCTTCCACGGCCGCAGCGCGTTCCGCACCGTCCGCTTCTTGGCCGCCGGCTTCTTGCGGAAGAAATCGTGGATCGGGCCGAGGGCGTGCGCCGTCACCTCGATGCGCAGCGTGCGGTGCAGCACGGTCACCGTGATCATCATCGTGACGACCAGCTCGCCGTCCCACAGCACGAACTGCACGCCCAGGTAGTGCCGGTCGCCGCTGTCGTACTGCTGCTCGTTGCAGATCCGCTGGACCTCGATGGCGCTGAAGCTGTAGCCGTCCGCGGTCGGCCCGTCCGGGCGGGCCACCTCCTTGGCGCCCTCGCCCACGTGCCGCACCACCCAGTGCGTTATCGACGGGGGCGTGAAGCCGCCGGTGTGCAGCGGGCCGCGCTCCAGCAGCCGGAGCTGGTCGCCCATGGCCCGGGCCACGTCCCAGCTCCGGAACGGGTCGATGTCCCGGCCCGGGTCGCGGGGCCGCAGCTCCTCGGCGAGCTGCCAGCTCGCCCAGCGCACGCCCATGCCCAGTATCCCCTTGGAGCCCGCGTAGTAGACGAGGTTGCTGGTCTGCTCCGCCGACAGCTTCGCCAGGCCCACGCGCAGCCGCTCCGCCTCCGCGTCGTTCGGGTTCTGCGGGACGGCCTCCGGGATGCGGGCGCCCGTGCCGCTGCCGCCCAGCAGATCCGTCCAGTGCGCCCGCAGGTTCTGCGCGGTGCGCTCCGCGATCTGCTTCGCCCAGAACCAGCCGATGATCGGCGCGGGCAGCAGCGCCCACACGTAGAGCTGGACGATGCCGGAGACCGGCAGCGCGAGCAGCAGCAGGACGATCAGGCCGAACACCGCGGCCAGCAGCACCTGCCCGAACCCGCCCGCCCGCTTGGCCAGCGAACCGGCCAGCGTGCGGCGCAGCTGGAACAGCCCGAGCCATATCAGCACGCCGGGAAGGAAGATCAGACCGAAGACGGCCATGATGATCGTCAGCCGGCGGTCGCGCTGCCGCCGGATCCGCTTCGCCGCCAGGGCGTGCTCGACCACCACCTGCGGCTCGACGCCGAACGACTGGATCAGCGGCTTGCGGTCGTCGGCGAGCATGCGCTTCTCGATGGCGCGGGTGAACGCCTCCCCGAGGTTCGGCTCCAGCAGCGAGAAGCGCCCGGCCTTCACCTCGGCCGCCTCGTTCGGCTCCCGGATCTCCTCCGGGGCGCCGTCCCGGTAGACCACCGACGCCAGCGCGTGACTCACGCCCGTGCGTCCGCTCCCGGCGCCGGAAAGAGGGACCTGGGCGCCCGGGGCGAAGTCGAACTCCAACCCCGCCGCTTTCCTCAGGTCGTCCAGGCCCGCCATCGGGTACCCCCAGTCCTCGAAACCCTCGAACACCAGCCGCCGTCAGGCCAGTTCCCGCCCGGCGGGCTCAGCAACCCTGCCCGCGCCCAGCCTATCGGCCGCCGCGCGCCCCGGCCGCCCCCTTCCGGATGACGGCTCTTCCCGCTCTTCCCACGGGCCCCGCGCCGCCGCGCCCGGCGCGTGGCTACGATGGGGCCTCCGGCGGCCGCCTGACCACGCGGCCCCTCTGTGACCTTTGGACAAGGACATGCTCAACAAGTACGCGCGTGCTTTCTTCACGCGTGTCCTCACGCCCTTCGCCGCCCTGCTGATCCGGCTGCGGGTGAGCCCGGACGCGGTGACGCTGATCGGCACCCTGGGAGTGATGGCGGGAGCACTGGCCTTCTTCCCCCGCGGCGAGTTCTTCTGGGGCACCGTCGTCATCACGCTGTTCGTCTTCTCGGACCTCGTCGACGGCAACATGGCCCGCCAGCTCGGCCGTTCCAGCCGCTGGGGCGCGTTCCTCGACTCCACCCTCGACCGCGTGGCGGACGCGGCGATCTTCTCGGGCATCGCGCTGTGGTACGCGGGCGACGGCGACAACGAGGCGCTGTGCGCGGTGACGCTGTTCTGCCTCGCCAGCGGGCAGGTCGTGTCCTACACCAAGGCCAGGGGCGAGAGCATCGGGCTGCCGGTGGCCGTCAACGGCCTCGTCGAACGCGCCGAGCGGCTGGTGATCACCCTGGTCTGCGCCGGGCTCGCGGGCTGGGAGCGGACGTTCGACGTGCCGCGCATCGGCGTGCTGCTGCCCACCGCGCTGTGGGTGGTCGCCGTGGGCAGCGCCGTCACGCTCGTCCAGCGGGTGGTCACCGTGCGCCGGGAGTCCGCCGAGGCCGAGGCCGAGGCCGCGAGCCGCCGCGAGCAGCAGCAGGAAAGCGGCCAGGCATGAGGGAACGGCTGACGGACGGGCTGTACGGACTGGGCTGGACCGTCGTCAAGCGGATGCCCGAGCCGGCCGCGCTCGCCCTCGGCCGCCGCGCCGCGGACGCCGCCTGGCGCCGGCGCGGCGCCGGTGTGCGGCGGCTGGAGGCGAACCTCGCCCGGGTCGTCCCCGACGCGGGCGAGGAGCGGCTGCGCGAGCTGTCCCGCGCGGGCATGCGCAGCTATCTGCGGTACTGGGTCGAGTCCTTCCGGCTGCCGGTGTGGAGCCAGGAGCGGATAAGGACGGCGTTCGACGGCGAGGGCATGCACCACGTCACCGAGGGACTCGCCCGCGGGCGCGGCGTCATCGTCGCCCTGCCGCACATGGGCAACTGGGACCTGGCCGGCGCCTGGCTGGTCACCGCGCTGAACACCCCGTTCGTCACCGTCGCCGAGCGGCTGAAGCCCGAGACCCTCTACGACCGCTTCGTCGCCTACCGCGAGGGCCTGGGCATGGAGGTCCTGCCGCACACCGGCGGCTCGCTCGGCAAGCTCGCCCGGCGGCTGCGCGGCGGCGGCCTGGTGGCCCTGGTCGCCGACCGGGACCTGTCCGCGTCCGGCGTGGAGGTCTCGTTCTTCGGCGAGACGGCGCGGATGCCCGCCGGACCTGCCATGCTGGCTCAGCAGACGGGTGCGCTGCTGCTGCCCGCCGCCCTGTGGTACGACGAGACCCCCGTCATGCGGGGCCGCGTCCACCCGCCGGTGCCGGTGCCGGAGACCGGCACCCGCGCGGAGCGGACGGCGGCCATGACCCAGGTCCTGGCCGACACGTTCGCCGCCGAGATCGCCGCGCACCCGCAGGACTGGCACATGCTGCAGCGGCTGTGGACCGCCGACGTCGCGGCGGACCGCGCGGCGCGGGAAGGGAGGCGGGCGGCATGAGGATCGGCATCGTCTGCCCGTACTCCTGGGACGTCCCCGGCGGCGTGCAGTTCCACGTCCGGGACCTGGCCGAGCACCTGATCCGCGGCGGGCACACCGTGTCCGTCCTCGCCCCCGCCGACGACGACACCCCGCTGCCGCCGTACGTGGTCTCCGCCGGGCGGGCCGTGCCGGTGCCGTACAACGGCTCGGTCGCCCGCCTCAACTTCGGCTTCCTGTCCGCCGCCCGGGTCCGGCGCTGGGTCCACGACGGCGACTTCCAGGTGCTGCACATCCACGAGCCGGCCGCGCCCTCCCTGGCGCTGCTGACGTGCTGGGCGGCGCGCGGACCCATCGTCGCCACGTTCCACACCTCCAACCCCCGCTCCCGCGCGATGATCGCGGCCTACCCGATCCTCCAGCCCGCGCTGGAGAAGATCAGCGCCCGCATCGCCGTGAGCGAGTACGCCCGCCGCACCCTGGTCGAGCACCTCGGCGGCGACGCCGTGGTCATCCCCAACGGCGTGGACGTCGAGTTCTTCGCCGGCGCCGAGCCCAAGGCGGAGTGGCAGGGCGGCACCATCGGGTTCATCGGCCGGATCGACGAGCCCCGCAAGGGACTTCCGGTGCTGATGCGCGCGCTGCCCAGGATCCTCGCCGCCCGTCCCGGGACCCGGCTGCTGGTCGCCGGGCGCGGCGACGAGAAAGAGGCCGTGGCCGGGCTGCCGCGCGAGATGCGCGACCGCGTCGAGTTCCTCGGCATGGTCAGCGACGAGGACAAGGCCCGGCTGCTGCGCAGCGTCGACCTGTACGTGGCGCCCAACACCGGCGGCGAGAGCTTCGGCATCATCCTGGTCGAGGCCATGTCGGCGGGCGCGCCCGTCCTCGCCAGCGACCTCGACGCGTTCGCCCAGGTCCTGGACGGGGGAGAGGCCGGCGAACTGTTCCCCAACGAGGACGCCGACGCCCTCGCCGCCGCCGCCGTGCGGCTGCTGGGCGACCCGGCGCGGCTGGCCCGCCTGCGCGCGCGCGGCAGCAGCCATGTGCGGCGGTTCGACTGGTCGACCGTGGGCGCCGACATCCTCGCCGTCTACGAGACCGTCACCGCCGGCGCCGAGGCCGTCAAACCCGACGACCGCGCCGGGCTGCTCGGCCGCCTCGGCTTCGCCCGCGACTGACCGGGCGGCCCACCGGGCGGCCACCGCGCGCCCGGACCGGCGCCCGTGGCCCGGTAGGGTGACCGGGCGTGACCACAGTCATCTGGATCGCCGCCGCGCTGGTGCTCATCGCCCTCTACCTGAGCTGGACCGCGGGGCGGCTCGACCGGCTCCACGCCCGGATCGACGCCGCCCGGGCGGCCCTGGACGCCCAGCTCCTGCGCCGCGCCTCCATCGCCCAGGAGCTGGCCACCGCCGGGGTCTTCGACCCGGCCGCCTCCATGGTGCTCTACCAGGCCGCGCACGCCGCCCGCCTCGCGCGGGACGAGCAGCGCGAGGTCGCCGAGAGCGAGCTGAGCCAGGCCCTGCGCGCCGTCTTCGCCGAGACCGCCCAGGTCAGGGCGGTGCGGGACGCCCCCGGCGGTGAGGCCACCACCGAGGAGCTGATCGCCGCGGTCCGCCGGGTGCCGATGGCCCGGCGCTTCCACAACGACGCGGTGCGCGCCGCCCGCGCGGTCCGCAGGCACCGCACGGTCCGCTGGTTCCGGCTCGCCGGGCACGCGCCGTTCCCGCTGGCCTTCGAGATGGACGACGAGCCTCCGGCGTCGCTCACCGAATACGCCGTCAGGGCCGAAGGACCGGGCCACTGAGCGACGATTGGCCCTTTCCGTCCGGGCCACCGTGCGGTGTGATCGAGGCTGTGGCATCCGTTCGGGCGCTCCGCCGTTCGTGGTCCGCTTTCGAACGGTTCTACGATGGTCCCCGTTGAACCGATGTCCCCCGCGTTCCCCCGCGTTTTCCGTCGAGTGAGGTCGAATCCGTGTCCAGCACGTCCCCCAGCACCACCCAGGCCCCGGAGACCGGCACCGCGCGCGTCAAGCGCGGCATGGCCGAGCAGCTCAAGAACGGCGTCATCATGGATGTCGTCACCCCCGAGCAGGCCCGGATCGCCGAGGACGCGGGCGCCGTCGCCGTGATGGCGCTGGAGCGGGTCCCGGCCGACATCCGCAAGGACGGCGGCGTCGCCCGCATGTCCGACCCGGACATGATCGACGGCATCATCGAGGCCGTCTCCATCCCCGTGATGGCCAAGTCCCGCATCGGCCACCTGGTCGAGGCCCAGGTGCTGCAGGCCCTCGGCGTGGACTACATCGACGAGTCCGAGGTCCTCACCCCGGCCGACGAGGTCAACCACACGGACAAGTGGGCCTTCACCACCCCGTTCGTCTGCGGCGCCACCAACCTGGGCGAGGCCCTGCGCCGCATCGCCGAGGGCGCCGCGATGATCCGCTCCAAGGGCGAGGCCGGCACCGGCAACGTGGTGGAGGCCGTGCGCCACCTGCGGCAGATCCGGGGCGACATCGCCCGCCTGCGCGGCCTGGACAACAACGAGCTGTTCGCCGCCGCCAAGGAGCTGCGCGCCCCCTACGAGCTGGTCAAGGAGGTCGCCGAGCTGGGCAGGCTGCCGGTCGTGCTGTTCTCCGCCGGCGGCGTGGCCACCCCGGCCGACGCCGCGCTGATGCGGCAGCTCGGCGCCGAGGGCGTGTTCGTCGGCTCCGGCATCTTCAAGTCCGGCGACCCGGCCAAGCGCGCCGCCGCCATCGTGAAGGCCACCACGTTCTACGACGACCCCAAGATCATCGCGGACGTCTCGCGCGGCCTGGGCGAGGCCATGGTCGGCATCAACATCGACACCCTGCCCGAGGGCGAGCGCTACGCCTCCCGTGGCTGGTGAGTGAGCGAGGCACAGCGCACGTGAGTTCCCCCCTCATCGGTGTCCTCGCCCTCCAGGGCGACGTCCGGGAGCACCTCGCCGCGCTCGACGCGGTCGGCGCGCGGACCATGTCCGTGCGCCGGCCCGAAGAGCTGGCGGCGGTCGACGGGCTGGTGATCCCCGGCGGCGAGTCCACCACCATCTCCAAGCTGGCCACCGTCTTCGGCCTGCTGGAGCCGCTGCGCGAGCGGGTCGCGGACGGCATGCCCGCCTACGGCTCCTGCGCCGGGATGATCATGCTCGCCGACAAGATCCTGGACCCGCGCGCGGGCCAGGAGACGGTCGGCGGCATCGACATGATCGTGCGGCGTAACGCTTTCGGGCGGCAGAACGAGTCCTTCGAGGCCGCCGTGCGGGTGACGGGCGTCGAGGGCGATCCGGTCGAGGGCGTCTTCATCCGGGCCCCCTGGGTCGAGTCCCTCGGGCCGCGCGCGGAGGCCATCGCGGAGTACGACGGGCACCCCGTCGCCGTGCGCCAGGACCGCCTGCTGGCGACCGCCTTCCACCCCGAGCTGACCGGCGACCACCGGGTGCACGCCCTGTTCGCCGAGATGGTGCGGGCCGCGCGCTAGGCGGTGGCCGGTAGGATCACCACGTCGGGTTTGAAGTCGGTGACATCGAAGGAGCAGCGCTGTGTCCGGCCACTCCAAGTGGGCAACCACCAAGCACAAGAAGGCCGTGATCGATGCCAAGCGCGGCAAGCTGTTCGCGAAGCTGATCAAGAACATCGAGGTCGCGGCACGGACCGGCGGCGCCGACCCGGACGGCAACCCCACCCTCTACGACGCCATCCAGAAGGCGAAGAAGAGCTCGGTGCCCAACACCAACATCGACCGGGCCGTCAAGCGCGGCGCGGGCCTCGAAGCCGGTGGCGCCGACTACCAGACGATCATGTACGAGGGCTACGGGCCCAACGGTGTCGCCGTGCTGATCGAGTGCCTGACGGACAACCGCAACCGCGCCGCCTCCGACGTGCGCGTCGCCATGACCCGCAACGGCGGCTCCATGGCCGACCCGGGCTCCGTGTCCTACCTGTTCAACCGCAAGGGCGTCGTCATCGTCCCCAGGAACGGGCTGTCCGAGGACGACGTGCTGGGCGCGGTGCTCGACGCGGGTGCCGAGGAGGTCAACGACCTGGGCGAGTCGTTCGAGGTGATCAGCGAGGCGGGCGACCTGGTGGCGGTCCGCACCGCGCTCCAGGAGGCGGGCATCGACTACGACTCGGCGGAGGCGGGCTTCCTGCCGACGATGCAGGTCGAGCTGGACGAGGACGGCGCGCGGAAGATCTTCCGGCTGATCGACGCGCTGGAGGACAGCGACGACGTGCAGAACGTCTTCGCGAACTTCGACGTGCCGGACGACGTCATGGCGAAGGTCGACGCGTAGCCCTGCCCGGGCGGGCTCGGCGGCTGCCCGTCCGCTGCGCGGCCGGAGATGAGGGTTCCGCCCGGCATCCGCGCGAGGACGATCGCGGTACGCGGCCCCCGGCGGCCTCCTGCGGGACGCACACCGAACGGGACGGCCCGCGGGGCAGGACGCACGGCCGTCCGGAGCCGCGCACGTCCCGGTGCTGTCGTGACCGGGCCCAGGCGCCCGCCTTGTGGTGCGGTGTGCGGTGGGGCGTCCGGGCCGCTGGGGTGGGCTGTCGGTGGGGGCCGGTAGCCTGCGAGCGGTGGTGATCGGTCGTGGCGAGCAAGGGAGGGCCCGTGCGGGTGCTGGGCGTGGATCCGGGGCTCACCCGCTGCGGGATCGCCGTTGTCGAGGGAGCCGCCGGGCGGCCGTTGCGCATGGCCGGGGTCGGCGTCGTGCGGACCCCGGCCGAGGCGGAGACCGCCGAGCGTCTCCTGCTCATCGAGCGCGGCATCGAGGAGTGGCTCGACCTGCACCGGCCGGAGGCCGTCGCCGTCGAGCGTGTCTTCAGCCAGCACAACGTCCGCACCGTCATGGGGACCGCCCAGGCCAGCGCCGTCGCCATGCTGTGCGCGGCCCGGCGCGGGCTGCCGGTCGCGCTGCACACGCCGAGCGAGGTCAAGGCCGCCGTCACCGGCAGCGGCCGGGCCGAGAAGGCCCAGGTCGGCGCCATGGTCACCCGGCTGCTGCGGCTCGACGCGCCGCCGAAGCCCGCCGACGCGGCCGACGCGCTGGCCCTGGCCATCTGTCACATCTGGCGCGCCCCGGCGCAGGACCGTCTCCGGCGGGCGCGCGCGGCATCCCTCCCGAAGGGCACCATTCCGTCATGATCGCCTTCGTCTCCGGGCCGGTCGCCGCGCTGGCCCCCGACTCCGCCGTGGTCGAGGTCGGCGGCGTCGGGATCGCCGTGCAGTGCACGCCCGGCACCCTCGCCGCGCTGCGCGTGGGGCAGCCCGCCAGGCTCGCCACGTCGCTCGTCGTCCGGGAGGACTCCCTCACCCTCTACGGCTTCGCGGACGACGACGAACGCCAGGTCTTCGAGCTGCTCCAGACCGCCAGCGGCGTCGGCCCGCGCCTGGCGCAGGCCATGCTCGCCGTGCACACCCCCGACGCCCTGCGCCTCGCCGTCGCCACCGGTGACGAGAAGGCGCTCACGGCCGTGCCCGGCATCGGCAAGAAGGGGGCGCAGAAGCTGCTGCTGGAGCTGCGGGACCGGCTCGGCGCGCCCCTGCGCACCGGTGCGCCCGCCGCCGCCCAGGCCGCCCCGGCCGCGGCGCCCGACTGGCGCGAGCAGGTGCACACCGCGCTGGTCGGCCTGGGGTACGCGCCGCGCGAGGCCGAGCAGGCGATCGACGCCGTCGCCCCGCGGGCCGGGGAGGCCGAGCCGTCCGTCGCCCGGCTGCTGCGCGCCGCCCTCCAGACGCTCAACCGTGCCCGGTGACAGGAGACCGACGACCATGACCTGGGACGAGGAGGCGCCCGCCGGGCGCGAGCGGCTGGTCGGAGCCGCCGCCGACGGCGAGGACCTGGCCGTCGAGGCGGCCCTGCGGCCCAAGGACCTGGGGGAGTTCATCGGCCAGAGCCGGGTCCGCGAGCAGCTCGACCTGGTGCTGCGCGCCGCGCGCGCCCGCGGCGCGACCGCCGACCATGTGCTGCTCTCCGGGGCCCCCGGCCTGGGCAAGACGACGCTGTCCATGATCGTCGCGGCCGAGATGGGCGCCCCGATCCGCATCACCTCCGGCCCGGCCATCCAGCACGCGGGCGACCTGGCCGCGATCCTGTCCTCCCTCACCGAGGGCGAGGTGCTCTTCCTCGACGAGATCCACCGCATGTCGCGGCCCGCCGAGGAGATGCTCTACATGGCGATGGAGGACTTCCGGGTCGACGTCGTCGTCGGCAAGGGGCCGGGCGCCACCGCGATCCCGCTGGAGCTGCCGCCGTTCACGCTGGTCGGCGCCACCACCCGGGCGGGTTTGCTGCCGCCGCCGCTGCGCGACCGGTTCGGGTTCACGGGGCACATGGAGTTCTACGCCCCGGCCGAGCTGGAGCAGGTCGTCCACCGCTCCGCCCGCCTGCTGAACGTCGAGGTGACCCCGGAGGGTGCCGCCGAGATCGCCGGCCGGTCCCGGGGCACCCCCCGCATCGCCAACCGGCTGCTGCGCCGCGTCCGCGACTACGCCCAGGTCCGGGCGGACGGTGTCGTCGACAAGGAGGCCGCGACGCGCGCCCTGGCGGTGTACGAGGTGGACGGCCGGGGCCTGGACCGGCTGGACCGCGCGGTGCTGCACGCGCTGCTGCACCTGTTCGGCGGGGGACCCGTGGGCCTGTCCACCCTGGCCGTCGCGGTGGGGGAGGAGCGGGAGACCGTCGAGGAGGTCGCCGAGCCGTTCCTCGTCAGGGAGGGCCTGCTGGCCCGCACCCCGCGCGGCCGTGTCGCCACCCCGGCAGCCTGGCACCACCTCGGGCTGGAGCCGCCCCGCCCCGCGCCGGGCGGCGGACAAGAAGGACTGTTCGGGACGTGAAGGCGGGGAAAGCGGCGGTATTTCCCCCTCCGGAACTCCGATAGCATCCTGCACGTTGTTCCCCTGGCGCAGCCTCGCTTAGACTCCGCCGATGCCGTCCCGACCACCAGGGCGGCGTGCCACCCCGGATACAGGCCGTGGACAGCGGCCGAACACAAGGAAATTCCTCCATCGTGGATATCGCGCTTCTGCTCCCTTTCATTCTGCTCATCGGCGTCATGCTGCTGATGACCCGATCGGCCAAGAACCGGCAGCGCCAGGTCATGGAGATGCGCGACCAGATGGAGCCGGGCACCGGAGTCCGGACCATCGGGGGGATGTACGCCCAGGTCAAGGAAGTCCGCGACGACACCGTGCTGCTGGAGATCACGCCCGGCGTGCACGCCATCTTCGCCAAGAACGCCATCGGCGCCGTGCTGGACGCCGAGGAGTACGAGCGCATCGTCAGCGGTGAGCCCGCGTTCGCGGAGGACGAGGACACCCCCGTGGTGCCGGACGACGCCTCCTCGCTGACCGGGGACGGCCCCGGCGGCGACGGCCGGGTGGACCTGGACAAGCCCGGGGACGGCGACGGGACGGACACCCGCGACGCCGGGGACGACGGCGAGAACGGGCCCAAGTCCTGACCGTGACGGCACGGCCGTCCGTCAGTCATTCCGCGTAAGCCGCGCGGCGCTCGTTCGGTCGCGGGCCGCTGGACAGAGAGAAGACAAGAAGGTGGCGACACCGAAGAAGGACCTCAGGTCCTCGCAGAAGAGGGGCGCCAGGTCCCGGGGAGCCCAGGGCCGCCCGGGGCGGGCCCTCGCGTTGATCCTGGTGGCGATGGCGGCCCTCGTCGGAGGGATGTTCCTCTCCGGTCACACCACGCCCCGCCTGGGCATCGACCTCGCCGGCGGCACGAGCATCACGCTGGAGGCCGTGGCCGACGAGGGCGAAGAGGACGCGATCAACCCGACGAACCTCAGCACCGCCGTCGGCATCATCGAGCGGCGCGTCAACGGGCTCGGCGTCTCCGAGGCCGAGGTCCAGACCCAGGGCGATCGCAACATCATCGTCAACATCCCCAAGGGGTCCGACGAGGAGCAGGCCAGGGAGCAGGTCGGCACCACCGCCGAGCTGGGCTTCCGGCCGGTCCTCTCCGCCGCCTCGGCCCAGCCGCTCCCCGAGGGGGAGGACACCGGGGAGCCGACCGAGGAGCCGACCGAGGAGTCCACGGACGAGCCCACGGACGAGCCGGCCGAGGAGCCGACCGACGAGCCCACGGACGAGCCGACCGACGGGGAGGCCGAGAACCAGAGCCTGCCCGCCCCCGGCGCCGGTGACGGCTCCGCCGCCACCGCCAGCCACGCCTCCTACCGCGCCGACGGCGAGACCGACGACACGGACGCCGCCGCCGACGCCGCCGCGCAGGAGGCGGCCGACCTCCAGGCCCAGCTCGACGCGCTGGACTGCACCACCGACGCGGCCCGCCTGGAGGCGAGCCGTGCCGCGGCCCGGGCCAAGGACGAGGACACCGTGGTGGCCTGCGACTCCGAGGGCGTCGCCAAGTACACGCTGGGCCCGGTCGCCGTCCCCGGCACGGACGTCGACGGCGCCGACGCGGTCTACGACACCCAGCGCGGCCAGGGCTGGATCGTGCAGATGGAGTTCGACGCCTCCGGCGCCGAGAAGTTCGCCGACGTCACCGCCGAGCTGGCCACCCAGGTCCAGCCGATGAACCAGTTCGCCATCGTCCTCGACGGTGAGGTCGTCTCCGCCCCCTCCGTCTCCGAGCGGCTCGGCGGCGGACGCGCCGAGATCTCCGGCAGCTTCACCCAGGAGTCGGCCGAGGAGCTGGCCAACGTCCTCAAGTACGGCGCGCTGCCGCTGAGCTTCGAGGAGGCGAGCGTCTCCACCGTCTCCGCCACCCTGGGCGGCGAGCAGCTCCGCGCCGGTCTCATCGCCGGCGGCATCGGCCTCGGCCTGGTCGTGATCTACATGCTGGTCTACTACCGGGGCCTGTCGCTGATCGCGATCGCCAGCCTCATCGTCTCCAGCATCCTCACGTACACGATCATGTCGCTGCTCGGCCCGGCCATCGGCTTCGCGCTGAACCTGCCGGCCGTCTGCGGCGCGATCGTCGCCATCGGCATCACGGCCGACTCGTTCATCGTCTACTTCGAACGCATCAGGGACGAGGTCCGCGAGGGCCGCACCCTCCGCCCGGCCGTGGAGCGGGCCTGGCCGCGCGCCCGGCGCACCATCCTGGTCTCGGACTTCGTGTCGTTCCTGGCCGCGGCGGTGCTCTTCGTGGTGACCGTCGGCAAGGTGCAGGGCTTCGCCTTCACACTGGGCCTCACCACGGCCCTGGACGTGGTGGTCGTCTTCCTCTTCACCAAGCCGCTGATGACCCTGCTGGCCCGCAGGCGGTTCTTCTCCCGCGGGCACTCCTGGTCCGGCCTCGACCCCAAGCGGCTCGGCGCCAAGCCGCTGCTGCGCGCCCGCCGTCCCGCCCCCGTTCCCACCGACCCGAAGGAGGCCTGAGATGTCGCGGCTCGGCGATCTCGGTGCCCGGCTCTACCGCGGAGAGGTCGGCGTTGACTTCGTCGGCAGGCGGAAGATCTGGTACTGCGTCTCCATCCTCATCACCGTCCTGGCCTTCGCCGGTCTCGCGGCCCGGGGCCTGCACATGGGCGTCGAGTTCGAGGGCGGCGCCGTCTTCACCACCCCGGCGACCGAGGTGACGGTGGAGGAGGCGCGCGAGGTGGCGGAGGACGTCTCGGGCAGCCAGGCGCTCGTCCAGACCCTCGGTGACAACGGCGAGATGCGGATCCAGGTCAGCGGTCTGGACACCGCCCAGTCCAACGCCACCCGGGAGGCCCTGGCCGAGGAGCTGGGCATCCCGACCGAGGACCTCAACGCCGAGGTGATCGGCCCGAGCTGGGGCGACCAGATCGCCGACAAGGCGTGGCGCGGCCTGATCATCTTCCTGGTGCTCGTGGTGATCTACCTCGCCCTCGCCTTCGAGTGGCGGATGGCCCTGGCGGCGCTGATCGCGCTGATCCACGACATCACGATCACCGTCGGCGTCTACGCCCTCGTCGGCTTCGAGGTCACCCCCGGTACGGTGATCGGCCTGCTGACGATCCTCGGCTACTCGCTCTACGACACGGTCGTGGTCTTCGACGGCCTCAAGGAGCAGACGAGGGACTTCACCCGGCAGACCCGCCACACCTACGCCGAGCTGGCCAACCGCAGCCTCAACGGCACGCTGGTGCGGTCGATCAACACCTCGGTGGTGGCCCTGCTGCCGGTCGGCGCGCTGCTGTTCATCGGCGGTGGCCTGCTGGGCGGCGGCATGCTCAACGACATCGCGCTGTCGCTGTTCGTCGGCCTCACCGCCGGTGCCTACTCCTCGATCATGATCGCCACGCCGCTCGTGTCGGACCTGAAGTCCCGCGAGCCCGCGATCCGGGCCCAGGACCGGAAGGTCCTGGCCAGGCGCGCCAAGCGCGACGAGGAGGGCGGTCCCGACCCGGACGCCGCCGACGACGGCGCCGCGTACGGCGAGGTGGGCGCGGACGACGACGGCCCGGACGAGGACGAGCCGCTGGAGCAGGCGGCCGACACGCCGGTCGCCGCCGCCCGCGGCGCCGCCGGGCCGCGCGCCCCCCGCCGCCAGCCGCCGTCCCGTACCCGGGGCCGCGGCCGGCCCTCCGGGAAGCGGCGGTGACCGCGGCCGTGCCCGCGCCGCGCGAGCCGGCGGCGCTGGCGGACCTGCTGCTGAGCCGGATCCGGGACGTCGCCGACTACCCCAAGCCCGGCATCGTCTTCAAGGACATCACCCCGCTGCTGGCCGACCCGGAGGCGTTCACCGCGCTCACCGACGCGCTCGCCGCGTTCGCCGCGGAGCACGGCGCCACCAAGGTCGCGGGCCTGGAGGCGCGCGGCTTCATCCTCGCCGCCCCCGTCGCCGTCCGGGCCGGTCTCGGCTTCGTGCCGGTCCGCAAGGCGGGCAAGCTGCCGGGCGCCACGCTCTCCCAGACGTACGACCTCGAGTACGGCAGCGCGGAGATGGAGATCCACGCCGAGGACCTGTCCGGCGAGGACCGGGTGCTGGTCGTGGACGACGTCCTGGCCACCGGCGGCACCGCCGAGGCGTCCCTGCGCCTGATCGAGCGCTCGGGGGCGCGCGTGGCGGGACTCGCCGTGCTGATGGAGCTCGAATTTCTCGGGGGGCGCGAACGAGTGCTTCCCGCGCTGGGCGATGCCCCCTACCAGGCCCTCATCACTGTCTGATTCATCCCGAACACACACCAGGGCGCCCGCCGTCAAGCGGGCGCCCTGATCTGTGAGCCGATTGAGCGGGAGCTGTGCCTCCGGGCTCGTTACCATGGCAGTCCGATCGTTTCCCGGCCGGACTCTCCTCGGGCCGCACCCAGGCCCGGAGGACCGCTCCCCCTCCCGTCCCGCCCATGGCCGGGAGAGGGCCCGAGAAGGAGTGCCCTTGCCAGACGACGCCCAGCCGCTCGCCTCGGCGCAGCGGAAGAGCTCCAAGCCGTCGACCGCCCTGAGCTGGCGCGACGGCGCGGACGCGCGTACCCCGACACCGGCGGCCCCGCAGCCCGCGCCCGCCGTCTCCGGGGTCTCCGGCCGCTCCGGCTCCTCCAACCGCGTGCGGGCCCGGCTCGCCCGGCTCGGCGTCCAGCGCTCCAGCCCGTACAACCCGGTCCTCGAACCCCTGCTCCGCGTCGTCCGCGCCAACGACCCCAAGGCCGACACCGCCGCGCTGCGGCAGATCGAGCGCGCCTACCAGGTGGCCGAGCGCTGGCACCGCGGCCAGAAGCGCAAGAGCGGCGACCCGTACATCACACACCCGCTGGCCGTGACCACGATCCTGGCCGAGCTGGGCATGGACGCGTCCACGCTGATGGCCGGGCTGCTGCACGACACCGTCGAGGACACCGAGTACGGCCTCGACAGCCTCCGCCGGGACTTCGGGGACCAGGTCGCCCAGCTCGTGGACGGCGTCACCAAGCTGGACAAGGTCAAGTTCGGCGAGGCGGCCCAGGCCGAGACCGTCCGCAAGATGGTGGTCGCCATGGCCAAGGACCCCCGGGTCCTGGTCATCAAGCTCGCGGACCGCCTCCACAACATGCGGACCATGCGGTACCTGAAGCGGGAGAAGCAGGAGCAGAAGGCCCGCGAGACCCTGGAGATCTACGCGCCGCTGGCCCACCGGCTGGGCATGAACACCATCAAGTGGGAGTTGGAGGACCTGGCCTTCGCCATCCTCTACCCGAAGATGTACGACGAGATCGTGCGGCTGGTGGCGGAGCGCGCGCCCAAGCGGGACGAGTACCTGGCGACCGTCATCGACGAGGTCCAGTCCGACCTGCGCGGCGCCCGGATCAAGGCCACGGTCACCGGTCGGCCCAAGCACTACTACAGCGTCTACCAGAAGATGATCGTGCGGGGCCGGGACTTCACCGAGATCTACGACCTGGTGGGCATCCGCGTCCTGGTCGACACCGTCCGCGACTGCTACGCGGCGCTCGGCACCGTGCACGCCCGGTGGAACCCGGTGCCGGGGCGGTTCAAGGACTACATCGCGATGCCCAAGTTCAACATGTACCAGTCGCTGCACACGACGGTGATAGGGCCCGGCGGCAAGCCCGTGGAGCTGCAGATCCGCACCTTCGACATGCACCGGCGCGCCGAGTTCGGCATCGCGGCGCACTGGAAGTACAAGCAGCAGGCGGTGGCCGGCGCCTCCAAGGTCCGGTCGGACGCGCCGAAGAAGGGCGGCGGCAGCACCGTCGACGACATGGCGTGGCTGCGGCAGCTCCTGGACTGGCAGAAGGAGACCGAGGACCCCGGCGAGTTCCTGGAGTCGCTGCGCTTCGACCTCTCCCGCAACGAGGTCTTCGTCTTCACGCCCAAGGGCGACGTGATCGCGCTCCCGGCCGGGGCGACCCCCGTGGACTTCGCGTACGCGGTGCACACGGAGGTCGGCCACCGGACCATAGGAGCCAAGGTCAACGGCCGCCTGGTGCCGCTGGAGTCGACCCTCGACAACGGCGACACCGTGGAGATCTTCACCTCCAAGGCCGACGGCGCCGGACCGTCCCGCGACTGGCTCGGCTTCGTCAAGTCGCCGCGCGCCCGCAACAAGATCCGCGGCTGGTTCTCCAAGGAGCGCCGCGACGAGGCCATCGAGCAGGGCAAGGACTACATCGCCCGCGCGGTGCGCAAGCAGAACCTGCCCATCCAGCACGTGCTCAGCGGCGACTCCCTGGTCACCCTGGCGCACGAGATGCGCTACCCGGACATCTCGTCGTTCTACGCCGCCATCGGCGAGGGCCACGTCTCGGCGCAGAGCGTGGTGCAGAAGCTGGTCCAGGCGGTCGGCGGCGAGGAGGCGGCCAACGAGGACATCGCCGAGACCGCGCCGCCGGTTCCGGCGCGCGGCAAGCGGCGGGCCCACGCCGACCCCGGCGTGGTCGTCAAGGGCGTGGACGACGTGTGGGTCAAGGTGGCCCGCTGCTGCACCCCGGTGCCCGGCGATCCGATCATCGGCTTCGTCACCCGGGGCAACGGCGTCTCCGTGCACCGCGCCGACTGCGTCAACGTCGACTCGCTCGCCCGCGAGCCGGGCCGCATCCTGGAGGTGGAGTGGGCCCCCACCCAGTCGTCGGTCTTCCTGGTCGCCATCCAGGTCGAGGCGCTGGACCGGTCCCGGCTGCTGTCGGACGTCACACGGGTGCTGTCCGACCAGCACGTCAACATCCTCTCCGCCGCCGTGCAGACGTCCCGCGACCGGGTCGCCACCTCCCGGTTCACCTTCGAGATGGGTGACCCCAAGCACCTGGGCCACGTGCTGAAGGCGGTGCGCGGCGTCGAGGGCGTCTACGACGTCTACCGGGTGACGTCCTCCCCGCGCCGCCCCTGAAGCGGCGCCCGTCCGGCAGCACACGACGGCGGCGGGGCACACACCGTGCCCCGCCGCCGTCCTGAGTCCTGGTCCGGGCCACGGCCGGTGGTCAGCCGCCGAACTCCTGGAGCCCCTTCAGGGCCTGGTCGAGCAGCGCCTGCCGACCGGAAAGCTCCTGCTCCAGCTTCTCCGCCTTCGCCGTGTTGCCCTGCGCCCGCGCCCGCTCCGCCTGCTCGCGCAGCCGGTTCACCGCGTCCTGGAGCTGGCCCGTCAGACCGGCCGCCCGGGCCCGCGCCTCCGGGTTGGTGCGCCGCCACTCGGCCTCCTCGGCCTCCGCGACGGCCCGCTCCACCACGTGCATCCGGCCCTCGATCGCCGCCCTGGCGTCGCGCGGCACGTGCCCGATGGCCTCCCAGCGCTCACCGATCGACCGCAGCGCCGCCCGGGCCGCCCGCAGGTCCGTGATCGGCAGCAGCTTCTCGGCCTCGGCCGCGAGCTGCTCCTTGCGGGCCAGGTTGTCCCGGTGCTCGGCGTCCCGCTCGGCGAACGCCTCGCCGCGGGCCTGGAAGAAGACGTCCTGCGCCGCCCGGAACCGGGTCCACAGGTCCTCCTCCACATCCCGGTGCGCGCGGCCGGCCGCCTTCCACTCCTGCATCAGGTCCCGGTAGCGGGCCGCGGTCTGCACCCAGTCCGTCGAGTCCGACAGCGCCTCCGCCTCCGCGATCAGCTTCTCCTTGCGGCGCCGGGTCTCCTCGCGCTGCGAGTCCAGGGCGGCGAAGTGCGACTTGCGGCGCTTGGAGAACGCGGAGCGCGCCTGGGAGAAGCGGTGCCACAGCTCGTCGTCCGTCTTGCGGTCCAGGCGGGGCAGGCCCTTCCACGTGTCGACCAGGGACCGCAGCCGCTCGCCGGCCGTGCGCCACTGGTCGCTGGCCGCCAGCTCCTCGGCCTCGGCGACCAGCGCCTCCTTGGCGGCCCTGGCCTCCTCGCTCTGCCGGGCCCTGGCCGCCTTCCGCTCCTCGCGGCGGGCCTCCACCAGCGCCTCCAGCTCGTCCAGACGCCGGCCGAGCGCCGCGAGGTCCCCCACCGCGTGGGCATCGGTCACCTGCTCGCGCAGGTGGCCGATGGCGGTCATCGCGTCCTTGGTGGCCAGGTCCGTGGTGCGCACCCGGCGCTCCAGCAGGTCGACCTCGACGACCAGGCCGTCGTACTTGCGCTCGAAATAGGCGAGCGCCTCCTCGGGGGAGCCCGCCTGCCAGGAGCCGACGGCCCTCTCCCCGTCCGCCGTCCGTACGTACACGGTCCCCGTCTCGTCGACGCGACCCCACGGCTCGCTGCTCACAGCGCCTCCTCGTTCGATGCGCACGACGGGGCGTGACGCCCCCGGCACCGTACACAGTTCTCGTCCGGGTCCACCGGCTTGTTCTCTCCCCGCCTGACCGGCGCAGGCACCCTGCACAACGCCAACATAGGCGACACTCCGCCCGGCTGTCCGCACCTTGCCGGGCGGAAATTACGGGTGGGGCGGGTGCTTCCTACGGATTCACCGGCTCCACTGTGGCCTCGTCGATCACCACCGTCGCGTAGGGAGCGGTGGTGCCGGTGGCCGGGTCGGCCGGGGCCGCGCCCGTCTCCGCGATCAGCTCCAGCACGTCCATGCCACCGGTCACCTTCCCGAAGGGGGTGTAGTCCGGCGGGAGCGGGCTGTCCTCGTAGACCAGGAAGAACTGGCTGCCGCCGGTGTCCCGGCCGGTGCCGGACGCCGCGTCGTACTGGTTGGCCATCGCCACCGTGCCCGCCGGGTAGACGCCGTCGGCCACGGCCGGGTCGTCGAGGTTCTCGTCCGGGACGGTGTAACCGGGGCCGCCCTGCCCGGTGCCCTGCGGGTCGCCGCACTGCAGCACGTGGATGCCCTCGGTGACCAGCCGGTGGCAGGGGGAGTGGTCGAGGAAGCCCTCGGCGGCGAGGAACGCGAACGAGTTCACGGTGTGCGGGGCCGCCTCGGTGTCCATCGTGATCTCGATGTCGCCGCAGGTGGTGCGCAGCCGCATCACGTGGTCGACGGAGGTGTCCACCGTCATCTCCGGCTCGGCGTCCCACTGCCGCGTCGACGGCTCGCCCTCGGCCGGTTCCGCGCAGGGGTCCTCCGGGGGTTCCGGCGTCGTGCCCGGCTCGGACTCGTTCGCCTCGTTCGCCTCGTTCGTCCCGTCGGACGTGTCGTCGTCCCCGGTGAGCGCCACGAAGGCGGTGACGCCGCCCGCGATGACCACCACGAGCAGGACGGAGAGCAGCACCCGCAGCCGCCGGCCCCTCCGTACCCGGTCGACGCGGCGCGCCTGCTGCCGCTCCCACTTCGCCCGCGCGAGCTGCTTGCGCCGCTGATCCTTGCTGACCACCGCGCTCTCCCCTTGTCGTCTTGTCGTCGTGGCGTCACCGTATACGGGTTCGCCCGCCCCGCACCGTCGCCGGTAGGCTTCTGGCCCGGCAGCCGCCCACGACGACGACCGAAGGACCACCCGTGCTGATCGCTGGCTTCCCCGCCGGGGCCTGGGGCACCAACTGCTATCTGGTCGCGCCCGCCGCCGGTGAGGAGTGCGTGATCATCGACCCCGGCCACCGGGCCGCGCCCGGAGTGGCCGAGACGATCGCCAAGCACCGGCTGAAGCCGGTCGCGGTCATCGTCACCCACGGGCACCTCGACCACGTGGCCTCGGTCGTCCCCGTCTGCGGCGCCCACGACGTGCCCGCCTGGATCCACCCGGCGGACCGTTACATGCTCAGCGACCCGGGGAAGGCGCTCGGCATGCGCATCGGACAGCCGCTGCTGGGCGAGCTGACGGTGGGCGAGCCGGACGACCTGCGGGAGCTGACCGACGGCGCCGAACTGTCGCTCGCCGGCCTGTCGTTCTCCGTGGCGCACGCCCCGGGCCATACCAAGGGGTCGGTGACCTTCCGGCTGCCCGAACAGGCCGACATCCCGCCGGTCCTGTTCTCGGGCGACCTGCTCTTCGCCGGCTCCATCGGACGCACCGATCTCCCCGGCGGTGACCACGCCGAGATCCTGCGGTCGCTGGCTCGTGTCTGCCTTCCGCTCGATGACTCGACCGTGGTGCTGTCCGGGCACGGCCCGCAGACCACCATCGGCCGCGAGCGCGCCGGCAACCCGTTTCTGCGGGAGCTGGCCGCCGGCCGGGGAGCCGCCGACGCGGCGGCCCCGCGACCAGGATTGTGAACTCTTCCCACGTGAGCACCTTCTCCGCCCCCCGGGGCACGTACGACCTGATCCCGCCGGACTCCGCCGCCGTCCTCGCGGTGCGCGAGGCGATCGCCGCCCCGCTGCGCCGCGCCGGCTACGGCTACGTGGAGACTCCCGGCTTCGAGCACGTCGAGCTGTTCTCCCGCGGTGTCGGCGAGTCCACCGACATCGTCACCAAGGAGATGTACACCCTCACCACCAAGGGCGGCACCCGGCTCGCGCTGCGCCCCGAGGGCACCGCCTCCGTGCTGCGCGCCACCCTCCAGGCCAACCTCCACCGCGCGGGCAACCTGCCGGTGAAGCTGTGGTATTCGGGCACCTACTACCGGTACGAGCGCCCGCAGGCCGGACGGTACCGGCACTTCTCGCAGGTCGGCGCCGAGGCCATCGGCACCGAGGACCCGGCGCTGGACGCCGAGCTGGTCATCCTGGCCGCCGACGCCTACCGGGCGCTCGGCCTGCGGAACGTGCGCCTGCTGCTGAACTCGCTGGGCGACCGCGTGTGCCGGCCCGCCTACCGGACCGCGCTCCAGGAGTTCCTGCGCGGCCTGGACCTGGACGAGGAGACCCGGGCGCGGATCGAGATCAACCCGCTGCGGGTGCTGGACGACAAGCGCGAGAGCGTGCGGCGGCAGCTCACCGGCGCGCCCATGATGCGCGACCACCTGTGCGAGGAGTGCAAGGAGTACCACGAGCGGGTGCGGGAGCTGCTGACCGCGGCCGGGGTCGCCTTCACGGATGACGACCGGCTCGTGCGCGGGCTGGACTACTACACCCGCACTACGTTCGAGTTCGTCCACGACGGGCTCGGGTCGCAGTCCGCGGTGGGCGGCGGCGGCCGGTACGACGGCCTGTCCGAGATGATCGGCGGCCCGCCGCTGCCGTCCGTCGGCTGGGCGCTCGGCGTGGACCGCACGGTGCTGGCGCTGCGCGCCGAGGGCGTCGAGCTGGAACTCCCGCCCGCCACCGACGTGTTCGCCGTGCCGCTCGGCGAAGAGGCGCGGCGGGCGCTGTTCGCCGTCGTCACCGGGCTGCGGCGGGCGGGCGTGGCGGCGGACTTCGCGTACGGCGGGCGCGGCGTCAAGTCCGCGATGAAGTCGGCCAACCGCAGCGGCGCCCGGTTCGCCGTGGTCGCGGGCGAACGGGACCTGGCCGAGGGCGTGGCGCAGGTCAAGGACCTGGCCAGCGGCGAACAGGCGCCCGTCGCCCTGGAGTCGGTGGTGGACGAGCTGCGCGCCCGGCTCTCCTGAGGAAAGGCCCCGCCGGTTGACAGTGCCGCTCCGTAGGCGTTGGGTCACTGAGGCAGAATGGGCCCGTACCGGGACGGACGGAATGGACAGGCGAGATGGTGACATCGGCGATGGACGTGGAGCGCACCGACGGCCCGGCGCGCGGCGGGGGTGAGCGGCAGCCGGGCGTCGGCGCGGGGCGGGCCTTCGCGCTGATGCTGGTGATCACCGGCCTCGCCGGGCTGCTTGCCTCCTGGGTCATCGTCCTGGACAAGTTCCACCTGCTGGAGGACCCGGACTTCACCCCGGCGTGCAGCCTCAACCCCGTGGTCTCCTGCGGCAGCATCATGGAGAGCGAGCAGGCGGAGGTCTTCGGGTTCCCCAACCCGATGCTCGGCATGGTCACCTACGGCATGGTGATCGCGATCGGCATGGGGCTGCTGGCCGGGGCGCGCTACCGGCGCTGGTTCTGGCTGGGGCTCCAGGCCGGGACCCTCTTCGGGGTGGCGTTCTGCACGTGGCTGCAGTACCAGTCGCTGTACGAGATCAACGCGCTGTGCCTGTGGTGCTGCCTGGCCTGGGCCGCCACCATCGTCATGTTCTGGTACGTGACGCTGCACACCGTCCGGCACGGGTTCCTGCCGGCGCCGGCGGGCGTGCGGAACGCGATGGAGGAGTTCCACTGGCTGATCCCGGCGGTGCACCTGGCCGTCATCGGCATGCTGATCCTCACCCGCTGGTGGGACTTCTGGACGAGCTGACCGGGCCGGCCCGCGTTGTCGGTGCCGTGGCTTAGGGTCGGTGGCGTGGAGTTCGACCTGTTCACCGCCGCGGCCGAGGAGCGCGCGGAGAAGGACGTCGCGGCCCGGCCGCTGGCCGTGCGGATGCGTCCGCGCACCCTGGACGAGGTCGTGGGCCAGCGGCACCTGCTGCGCCCGGGGTCGCCGCTGCGCCGCCTGGTCGGCGAGGGCGGCGGCGGTCCGGCCGGGCCGTCGTCGGTGATCCTGTGGGGCCCGCCCGGCACGGGCAAGACGACGCTGGCTTACGTGGTCAGCCAGGCCACGGACAAGCGGTTCGTGGAGCTGTCGGCCATCACCGCGGGCGTGAAGGAGGTGCGGGCCGTCATCGACGGCGCGCGCCGCTCCTCGGGCGCGTACGGCAAGGACACGGTGCTCTTCCTGGACGAGATCCACCGCTTCAGCAAGGCGCAGCAGGACTCGCTGCTCCCCGCCGTGGAGAACCGGTGGGTGACGCTGATCGCGGCCACCACGGAGAACCCGCACTTCTCGGTGATCTCCCCGCTGCTGTCGCGTTCCCTGCTGCTGACGCTGGAGCCGCTGACCGAGGACGACCTGCGCGGCCTGCTGCGCCGGGCGGTGGCGGACGAGCGGGGGCTCGGCGGCGCGGTGTCGCTGCCGGAGGACGCCGAGGGGCACCTGCTGCGGATCGCCGGCGGTGACGCGCGGCGGGCGCTGACCGCGCTGGAGGCCGGCGCGGGCGCGGCCCTGGCCAAGGGCGAGGCGGAGATCGGCCTGGCCACGCTGGAGGAGGCGGTGGACCGCGCGGCGGTGCGGTACGACCGGGACGGCGACCAGCACTACGACGTGGCCAGCGCGCTGATCAAGTCCATCCGGGGCTCGGACGTGGACGCCGCGCTGCACTATCTGGCGCGCATGATCGAGGCGGGGGAGGACCCGCGGTTCATCGCGCGGCGGCTGATGATCTCCGCCAGCGAGGACATCGGCATGGCGGACCCGACCGCGCTGCCGACGGCGGTGGCGGCGGCGCAGGCGGTGGCGCTGATCGGCTTCCCCGAGGCCGCCATCACCCTGGGGCACGCGACGATCGCCCTCGCGCTGGCCCCCAAGTCGAACGCCGCGGTGGTCGCGATCGGCGAGGCCCGGGCGGATGTCAGGGCGGGGCTGGCCGGCCCCGTGCCGGCGCATCTGCGCGACAGCCACTACCAGGGCGCCAAGCGGCTCGGCCACGGCGCCGGGTATCAGTACCCGCACGACCTGCCCGGCGGCGTCGCGGCCCAGCAGTACGCGCCGGACGCGGTGCACGGCAAGCGGTACTACCGGCCCACCCGGCACGGGGCGGAGGCGCGGTACGGGGAGATACTCGAGCGGGTCCGCCGGCGTCTGGCCGGGGACGAGGAGCCGCGCGAGGGCTCCTGAGCGCGGGTGCCCGGCCGGTTCAGTCGGCCGCCGCGGCCTCGAAGAGCCAGCGCAGGGCGTGGCGGAGCCGGCTGATGTCCCGGACGGGCTCGGGGAATTCGAAGCGGGCGTCGAAGCAGGCGGCGCCCGCCTTGAAGCGGATCCGCAGCCCGAAGCGGTCGAGCCCCAGCGGGGTGACCGCCCCCCAGGCCGCGCAGCCGGCCCCCCGGTCGCCCAGCAGGGCGCACAGGGACCGGAGTTCGGGACCGTGCGCGGCGGCCATGTGCTGCAGCAGCTCGGCCTCGTGGCGGGCCAGCGGGTCGGCCTCGGCCTCGGCCAGCTCCTCCGGCTCCACGTGCGCGGCACCCCACAGGTCGTCGGTGTACGCCTCGCCCACCTCGAGCCGCAGCAGCGCCCAGTCGGGGCCCGGCACCGGGCCGGCCGGGCAGTGCTCGGCGAGGAGCCGGATCCCGGCGTCGCGGTGCGCGCCCGTCACCGGCGTCAGCCAGCCGGCCACCCAGCCCCGGCCGCGGATCCGGTAGGGCACGGCGACCGGGGCGACATCGGTGATTTCCAGCACGGCCGTCACGTCGTCGTCCTGGGCGTGCGCCACGGCCCGCGCGGCGGGGGAGCGGGACGGGACCAGCAGCAGGACGTCGCCGGACGGTGTCACGGCCCGCGACTCGGGCACGGTGTGCCCGAGTTCGTCCAGCTCACAGCCCGGAATGGCGAGCGCGGCGGAGGCGTTGGACTCCAGGAGGGTGCGCACGCGCTCGGCGGCCGTGGGCTGCCGGGTGTCGTCGCCGGGGCGCGGCTGGCCCCCTTCCCGGTGTTCCTGGCTTCGGTGTCCGGTGCCGGGGGCGGGGTTCCCAGGTCGAATCATGCGCACTCCTCAGCTAAGGTAAGGCTCACCTAACTTACACGGAGGTCCGTTCAACGTGAACCAGTCGCGTCCCAAGGTCAAAAAGTCGCGAGCCCTGGGCATCGCGCTCACCCCGAAGGCCGTCAAGTACTTCGAGAAGCGCCCCTATCCGCCCGGCGAGCACGGGCGCGGCCGGAAGCAGAACAGCGACTACAAGGTCCGGCTGCTGGAGAAGCAGCGCCTGCGCGCCCAGTACGACATCAGCGAGCGGCAGATGGTCCGCGCCTACGAGCGCGCCCGCAAGGTGCAGGGCAAGACCGGCGAGGCGCTCATCATCGAGCTGGAGCGGCGGCTGGACGCCCTCGTGCTGCGCTCCGGCCTGGCCCGCACCATCTACCAGGCCCGCCAGATGGTCGTCCACGGCCACATCGCCGTCAACGGCCGCAAGGTGGACAAGCCGTCCTTCCGCGTCCGGCCCGACGACGTCGTCACCGTCCGGGAGCGCAGCCGTGCCAAGCACCCGTTCCTGGTCGCCCGCGAGGGCGGTTACGCGGCCGACGGCGAGACCCCGCGCTACCTCCAGGTCAACCTGGAGGCCCTGGCGTTCCGCCTCGACCGCGACCCCAACCGCAGCGAGGTCCCGGTCATCTGCGACGAGCAGCTCGTCGTGGAGTTCTACGCCCGCTGACCGCCGGCCGACCGCTCCTGCTCCCCGCCCTCCGTGCGGGGAGCGGGCGGCAGCGCCGGCCGGACCGGCTCCAGACCGGGCGGCAGCGCCCGGGACCCCCGGGCCCCCGCGTGCCCGCCGGTCTCCCCGGGCCAGCGGCGCAGCGCCCGCGCCACCGCCCGGTCGGTGCCCAGCCGTTCCCCCTCGTGGACGCACTCGCGGAACCGGGCCGCCCCCAGCCGCCGCAGCAGGTGCTGCCGGCAGGCCACGTGCGGCGCGTTGAACGCCTTCGAACCGAAGAGCTGCATCCCCACCGACTCCCACAGCTTGCCCGCCGCGCCCTGCAGCACGGCCGCCTCCGCCGGGTCGCCCTCGGTGGCCGTGATCCCCGCCAGCAGCTCCAGCGCCAGCACCGTGCCCACCAGGTCCCGGAAGGCGTAGTTCACCGGCAGCGACTCCTCCAGCAGGGCCCGCGCGGTGCCCGTGTCGCCCCGGCTCCACGCCGCGAACGCCAGCACGTACAGCGAGTACGTCCGCGCCCACCGCTCGCCGTGCTCGTCGGCCACCTCCCTGGCCTCCTCGCACAGCGCCACCGCCCCGGGCAGGTCGCCCTGGAACGCGATGGCCATGGCGAGCTGGGCCTGGCACATCAGCACGTCACTGGTCAGCTCCCCGGCCTCCTCGAAGCGGTCCAGCGCCTCCCGCAGCAGCCGTTCCGCGCGCTGCGTCTCGTCCTGGATCAGTGCCAGGCAGCCCGTGCGGTGCAGGCTGTACGCGGCGGCCCGCGCGTTGCCCGTGCGCTCGGCCCCCTCCCGGCACTCGTGCAGCGCCCGCACCGCCGCCTCCGGATCGCCCTGGAGCACCGCGACATAGCCCGCCACCCACAGGGCCTTCAGCCGCGTCTCCGCGTGCTCGGTGCGCAGTTGCAGCGCCCGGTCCAGCCAGACCCGCCCCTCGCTCAGCCGCCCGCAGCCGATCCAGCAGAAGGCCATCGACGCGGCCAGGTAGAGCCCGAGCCGCGCGTCCTCCTCGTCGCCGAGGGCGAAGTCCAGCGCGGCCCGCAGGTTGGGCATCTCGTCGCCGACGCGCCGCGCCACCTGCGCCTGGCGCGGACTGAACCACTCCAGCTCGCACCACGTCACCAGCCCGGTGAACCAGTCCCGGTGCCGCCGCCGCAGCCGCTCGGTGTCCCCGGTCGCCGCCAGCCAGTCCGCCCCGTACGCGCGCAGCGTGTCCAGCATCCGGTACCGCACCCCCGAGGGCGCGTCCTCACGGCTCACCACCGACTGCGCGACCAGTTCGGTCAGCACGTCGAGCACCTCCTCGGCGGGCAGGTCGGGCCCCGAGCAGACGTACTCCGCCGCCTCCAGGTCGAAGTGCCCGGCGAACACCGACAGCCGCGCCCACAGCAGCCGTTGCGCGGGCGTGCACAGCTCGTGGCTCCAGCCGATGGCCGTGCGCAGCGTCTGGTGGTGCGGCGGCGCGCCCCGGTGGCCGCCGATCAGCAGCCGGAACCGGTCGTCCAGCCGGGCCAGAGTCTGCTCCAGGGACAGGGTCCGCAGCCGGCCCGCGGCCAGCTCCAGCGCCAGCGGGATGCCGTCGAGCCGGTGACAGAGGTCGGCCACCAGCTTGTGGTTCGCCTCGTCCAGCGTGAAGCCCGGCAGCACGGCCGCGGCCCGCTCGGCGAACAGCCAGGCGGCCTCGCTCAGCGGCGCGAGCGTGCTCGCCTCGCCGGAGTCGGGGGCCGGCGCGTCCAGCGGGGCCAGCGGGTAGAGCCGCTCGCCCGCCACGCCCAGCGGGCAGCGCCCGGTGGCCAGCACCCGCAACCCCGGTGCCTGCCGCAGAAGTTCGTGCACGAGCGCGGCGGACTGCTCCACCATGTGCTCGAAGCCGTCCAGCACCAGCAGCAACCGCCGCTCGGCCAGCCGCTCCACGAGCACCACGCGCGGCGGGCGGCCGGTGTGGTCGGTGACCCCGAGCGCCTCCACCACGGCGTGCTCCAGCAGTTCGGGATCGCGGACCGTGGCCAGCTCCACCAGCCACACACCGTCGCAGAAGCGTTCCTGCGCCTGCCGGGCGGCCTGGATCGCGCAGCGCGACTTCCCGACGCCGCCCACCCCGGTCACGGTGACCAGCCGGGAAGTCGTCAACTCCCGCATCAGGGCGGCCACCTCGGTGTGCCGGCCGATGAACCTGGTGAGCTCCGCCGGGAGGTTGCCCGGCCGGCGCCCGATCCCCGGAGTCTCCCGAGCCGGAGGCTCGGAACCCTGAAAGCCTCGCATGAGACACGCAGCGTACTCGGAGGTATGCAGAACGTACAATTGTGGGCCGCCGCACTTGGCACGGGCGCCGGAATGCGGTACGAGCGCGGGCGCCGGGCGCGATAAGGTCGGGACCTGCCGCCGCACGCGGAACGGGCCGCCAGCCCAGACGAGCGGCGGCCGACCCGAAAGCTGTTCAGAAACAACCCGTCCGAGGGAAGCGGTGCGTTCGTGTCCGGTGGAGAAGTGGCCGGCCTCCTGGTGGCCGTCTTCTGGGCGATCCTGGTCTCGTTCCTCGCGGTCGCGCTGGTCCGGCTGGCGCAGACCCTCAGGGCCGCGACCAGGCTGCTGAACGGCGTGACCGAGCAGGCCGTCCCGCTGCTCGGCGAGGCGTCGCAGACCGTCCGCTCCGCGCAGACGCAGCTCGACCGGGTGGAGGCGATCGCCGTCGACGTCCAGGACGTCGCCGCCAACGCCTCGGCGCTGTCCGCCACCGTCGCCTCCACCTTCGGCGGGCCCCTGGTGAAGGTCGCCGCCTTCGGCTACGGCGTCCGCCGGGCCCTGCGCCGGCGCGGCGCCCCGCAGCCCGCCGAACCCACCGTCGTGGTCCGGCGCGTGCCCGCCGCCCGGCGCCGCCGGACGGGAAAGGACTGATTCCCCATGTTCCGCCGCGCGTTCTGGTTCACCACCGGCGCCGCCGCCGGCGTCTGGGCCACCACCAAGGTCCAGCGCACGCTGCGCCGCTTCACGCCCGAAAGCCTCGCGGCCCGGGCGGCGGACCGCGCCGTCGCGGCCGGACACCGGGCACGGCTGTTCGCCCTCGACGTCCGCGCCGGGATGGCGGAGCGGGAGAGCGAGCTGAACGAGGCCCTGGGCATCGGCCCCGAGCCGCCCGGCGCCGCCGGCCGGACGCTGCCGCCGCCGGCCCGCCGGGCCGCGCTCGGCCGGGCCCCCGACAACACCGCGGCCCCCGGTCACCGGGCTGCCTCCGAGTACGGAAAAGAGGACCACTGATGGAGTCGGCTGACATCCGCCGCCGCTGGCTGAGCTTCTTCGAGAAGCGCGGGCACACCGTCGTGCCGTCGGCGTCGCTGATCGCGGACGACCCGACGCTGCTGCTGGTCAACGCGGGCATGGTGCCGTTCAAGCCGTACTTCCTGGGCGAGGCCACCCCGCCCTACCCGCGCGCGGTCAGCGTGCAGAAGTGCGTGCGCACGCCGGACATCGAGGAGGTCGGCAAGACCACCCGGCACGGCACGTTCTTCCAGATGTGCGGCAACTTCTCGTTCGGCGACTACTTCAAGGAAGGCGCCATCCGCTACGCCTGGGAGCTGCTGACCACCCCGGTGGCCGACGGCGGTTACGGGCTGGACGCCGAGCGCCTGTGGATCACCGTCTACGAGCAGGACGACGAGGCCGAGCGGATCTGGCGCGACGTCGTCGGCGTCCCCGCCGAGCGCATCCAGCGCCTGGGCATGGGCCCCAACTTCTGGTCCATGGGCGTCCCCGGCCCCTGCGGCCCCTGTTCCGAAATCAACTACGACCGCGGCCCCGAGTTCGGCCCCGAGGGCGGCCCGGCCGTCAACGACGAGCGGTACGTGGAGATCTGGAACCTGGTCTTCATGCAGTACGAGCGCGGGCCGGGCGAGGGCAAGGAGGACTTCCCGATCCTCGGGGACCTGCCCGCCAAGAACATCGACACCGGCCTCGGCCTGGAGCGCCTGGCGATGATCCTCCAGGGCGTCCGCAACATGTACGAGACGGACACCCTGCGCGTCGTCATCGACAAGGCGGGCGAGCTGACCGGCGTGGCCTACGGCGCGGCCGAGGGCTCCGACGTCTCGCTCCGCGTGGTCGCGGACCACATGCGCACCTCCGTGATGCTCATCGGGGACGGCGTCACCCCCGGCAACGAGGGCCGCGGGTACGTGCTGCGCCGCATCATGCGCCGCGCCATCCGCAACATGCGCATCCTCGGCGCCACCGGTCCCGTCGTCGGGGACCTGGTGGACGTGGTCCTGGGCACCATGGGGCAGCAGTACCCGGAGCTGCTGACCGAGCGCAAGCGCATCGAGACCGTCGCGCTGGCCGAGGAGGCCGCGTTCCTGAAGACCCTCAAGGCGGGCACCAACATCCTCGACTCGGCCGTCACCGAGACCAGGGCCGCCGGCGGCACCGTCCTGTCCGGGGAGAAGGCGTTCCTGCTCCACGACACCTGGGGCTTCCCGATCGACCTGACCCTGGAGATGGCCGCCGAGCAGGGCCTGTCCGTGGACGAGGCCGGGTTCCGCCGCCTGATGAAGGAGCAGCGGGAGCGCGCCAAGGCCGACGCCCGCGCCAAGAAGCAGGGCCACGGCGACCTGTCGGCCTACCGCGAGGTCGCGGACGTCGCCGGCCCCTCGGAGTTCATCGGCTACACCCACACGGCCGGCGAGGCCACGGTGGTGGGGCTGCTGGTCGACGGCGTCTCCTCGCCCGCCGCGCAGGAGGGCGACGAGGTGGAGGTCGTGCTGGACCGCACCCCGTTCTACGCCGAGGGCGGCGGGCAGCTCGCCGACTCCGGCCGGATCCGGCTGGACTCCGGCGCCGTCGTGGAGATCCGCGACGTCCAGCAGCCGGTTCCCGGCGTCATCGTCCACAAGGGCGCGGTCCAGGTCGGCGAGGTGACGCTGGGCGCGGGCGCGCACTGCCAGATCGACGTCCAGCGCCGCCGCGCCATCGCCCGCGCCCACAGCGCCACCCACCTGACGCACCAGGCGCTGCGCGACGCTCTCGGCCCGACCGCCGCGCAGGCCGGCTCGGAGAACTCGCCGGGCCGCTTCCGCTTCGACTTCGGCTCCCCGGCGGCCGTGCCCGGCAGCGTCCTGACGGACGTCGAGCAGAAGATCAACGAGGTGCTGGCCCGTGAGCTGGACGTCACCGCCGAGGTGATGTCGATGGACGAGGCCAGGAAGCAGGGCGCCATCGCGGAGTTCGGCGAGAAGTACGGCGACCGGGTGCGCGTGGTCACCATCGGGGACTACTCCAAGGAGCTGTGCGGCGGCACCCACGTGCACAACACCGCCCAGCTCGGCCTGGTCAAGCTGCTGGGCGAGTCCTCCATCGGCTCCGGCGTGCGCCGGGTGGAGGCCCTGGTCGGTGTGGACGCCTACCGGTTCCTGGCCCGCGAGCACACGGTCGTCGCCCAGCTCACCGAGCTGGTCAAGGGCCGCCCCGAGGAGCTGCCCGAGCGGATCTCCGGGATGCTGACCCGGCTGAAGGACGCCGAGAAGGAGATCGAGCGCTTCCGCGCCGAGAAGGTGCTCGCCGCCGCCGGCGGCCTGGCGGCCGGTGCCCGCGACATCGGCGGGGTGGCCCTGGCCGCCGGGCGGGTGCCGGACGGCACCACCGCCGACGACCTGCGCAAGCTGGTGCTGGACGTGCGCGGCCGTATCCCGGCCGACCGGCCCGCCGTCGTCGCCCTGTTCACCGTGGTGGCGGGCCGTCCGCTGACCGTGGTCGCCACCAACGAGGCCGCCCGCGGGCGCGGCCTGGCCGCCGGGGACCTGGTGCGCACCGCGGCCAGGACGCTCGGCGGCGGCGGGGGCGGCAAGCCGGACGTCGCCCAGGGCGGCGGCCAGAACCCGGCCGCCATCGACGACGCGCTGGCCGCCATCGAGCGCCAGGTCGCGGGCGCCGCCTGATGCGGCGTGGCAGGCGGCTCGGCGTCGATGTCGGCGAGGCCCGGATCGGGGTCGCGAGCAGCGACCCCGACGGGCTGCTGGCCACCCCGGTGGAGACGGTGCCCGGCCGGGACGTGCCGGCCGCCCAGCGGCGGCTGGCCGAGCTGGTCGCCGAGTACGAGCCGATCGAGGTCGTGGTCGGGCTCCCGCGCTCGCTCAGCGGCGGCGAGGGCCCGGCCGCGGCGCGGGTGCGGGCGTTCGCCGAGCAGACCGCCCGCCGGATCGCGCCGGTCCCGGTCCGGCTGGTGGACGAGCGGCTGAGCACGGTCACCGCCACCCGAGGGATGCGGGCCTCGGGCGTCCGGGAGAAGAAGGGCCGTGCCCGGATCGACCAGGCCGCCGCCGTCGTCATCCTGCAGAGTGCCCTGGAGACGGAGCGGAGCGCGGGCCGTCCGCCCGGGCAGTGCGTCGAAGTGGTTGTCTGATCGCGGTACGGTAACGTTCGCGCGGAAGGGCAGTTGTGGGGTCCGGGGGAAGCGGCTGCCGCCTTGCGTCACAAGGGGATCGATGACTGAGTATGGCCGGGGTCCGGGCTCCGAACCGTGGCACCCCGACGACCCGCTCTACGGTGATCAGCACTGGGCGGGCGGCTACGACGGCACGGTCTCCCCGGAGGAGCAGCCCGGCTCCTGGGACCAGTACGCCGGGCAGCAGGAGCAGCACTACCCCCCGCATCAGCAGCAGCCGGAGCAGCAGCCGTACTATCCGGACCCGTACCCGCCGCAGCAGGGCGGCTGGGACACCGGTGGCCACTACTACGGCACCGATCCGTACGCCCAGCAGCACCAGCCGTCCGATCCCTACCCCCCCGCACAGCAGTACCAGGACCCCTACGCGGCGGCCCACGACCCCCACCACCCCCAGCAGCACCATCACGAGCAGCAGCAGTACGCGCCGGCCGCCCACCATCAGCAGCACGACCAGTACGACCCCCAGCAGCAGCATCAGCCGCAGCACGAGCCGCAGCACCGGCACCAGGCGCCGGCGCCCCACCCGGAGCCGGCGCCCGGGCCGGGCCGGGAGTCGGGCTGGGAGCCCGAACCCGCCCCGCGCGCACGGGACTTCTTCAGCCGCGACAACGACGAGGACGACGGCGGGGACCCGCCGGACGAGCCGCCCCGCCGCGCCGGGCGGCGCGGCGACCGCCCCAAGCGGCGGCGCGGCGGCCTCGGCTGCCTGGCCGCGGCGGTCCTGCTGGCGGGCGGCGTCGGCGGCGTCGGCTACCTGGGATACGGGTTCTACCAGGACCGGTTCGGCCCGGCCCCCGACTACGCGGGCGAGGGCACCGGCGAGGTGCAGGTGGAGATCCCCTCCGGCTCGACGGTCTCCCAGATCGCCAACATCCTGAAGGACGAGGGCGTCGTCAAGAGCCACGACGCCTTCGTGGCGGCGGCCGGTTCCGACGGACCGCTCATCCAGGCCGGCGTCTACACCCTCCGCGAACAGATGTCCGCCGAGGCGGCCGTCGAACTGCTCCTCGACCCGTCCGCCATCACCGCGCTCACCATCCCCGAGGGCAAGCGCGCCACCGAGGTGTACGCCATCGTCGACACCTACCTCGGGCTGGCGGAGGGCACCACCGAGGAGGTCGCGGAGACCGCCGACCTCGGCCTGCCGGACTGGGCCGAGGGCGACCCGGAGGGCTTCCTCTTCCCCACGCGCTACGACATCGCGCCGGACGCGTCCCCCGAAGAGGTCCTGACGCAGATGGTGGACCGCGCGGAGGCGGAGTTCGCCGAGATCGGCCTGGAGGAGGAGGCCGCACGGCTGGACCGGTCGGCCCGCGAGATCCTCGTCATCGCGTCCCTGATCCAGGCGGAGGCACAGGCCGACGACGAGTTCGGCAAGGTGTCCCGCGTCATCTACAACCGGCTGGACATCGACATGATGCTCCAGTTCGACTCGACCATCAATTACGCCATGGGGCGCTCCACGCTGGACACCTCCATCGCGGACACCCAGCTGGACTCGCCGTACAACACCTACCAGGTGTACGGGCTGCCGCCCGGCCCCATCGACAACCCCGGGCACCAGGCCATCGAGGCGGCGCTCAACCCGACCGACGGCGACTGGCTCTACTTCGTCACCGTCCGGCCGGGCGACACCCGTTTCACCGCCGACCCCGAGGAACACGACCGGAACGTCGCGGACTTCAACGAGGCCCAGGCCCAGGCCCGCGAGGAAGAGGGAGGGGACGGCTGATGCCCGCCGCACCGCCGGTCCGCCGCGCGGCCGTCCTCGGCTCGCCCATCGCACACTCGCTCTCCCCAGTGCTGCACCGGGCCGCGTACCGGGCGATGGGCCTGGCCGGCTGGACCTACGGCCGGTTCGAGGTGGACGAGGAGGGGCTGCCCGCCTTCGTCGCCGGGCTGGGCCCCGACTGGGCGGGCCTGTCGCTCACCATGCCGCTGAAGCGGGCGATCATCCCGCTGCTGGACGAACTGAGCGCCACGGCCGCCTCGGTGGAGGCCGTCAACACCGTCGTCCTCGCGCCCGACGGCCGCCGCCTCGGCGACAACACCGACGTGCCGGGCCTGGTGGAGGCGCTGCGCGAGCGCGGCGTGACCCGGGTGCCCGGCGCCGCCGTCCTCGGCGCCGGCGCCACCGCCTCCTCCGCGCTGGCCGCCCTGGCCCGGATCTGCGACGGCGAGGTGACCGCGTACGTCAGGAGCCCCGCGCGGGCCGCCGAGATGCGCACCTGGGGAGAGCGGCTCAAGGTGGCCGTCCGCACCGAGGACTGGTCCCTGGCCCACCGGGCGCTGGACGCGCCGCTGGTGATCGCGACCACCCCGGCGGGCGCCACCGACGCGCTGGCGGCGGCCGTTCCCGCGGCGCCCGGCACGCTCTTCGACGTGCTGTACGACCCCTGGCCCACCGCCCTGGCCGCGGCCTGGTCGGGGCGCGGCGGCGAGGTCATCGGGGGCCTGGACCTCCTGATCCACCAGGCGGTGCTCCAGGTCGAGGCGATGACCGGCACCGCGCCCGCCCCGCTGAAGGAGATGCGCGAGGCCGGACTGGCGGCCCTGGCCGCGCGCTGAGCGCGCGGGCCTGGCCCGCCCGTGTCGTCCGTGATCGTCTCGCAGGTCAGACGGCCTGGGGACGGGCGGTGCGGGCATGGCAGGATCGGGGACGACACACCGCACGGTCGAACAATCGCGAGGAGCACCCTTGAGCAGGCTGCGCTGGCTGACGGCGGGGGAGTCGCATGGCCCCGCACTCGTGGCGACGCTGGAAGGACTGCCCGCCGGGGTGCCCGTCACCACCGAGCTGGTGGCGGACGCGCTGGCCCGCCGCCGTCTCGGTTACGGCCGGGGCGCGCGGATGAAGTTCGAGCGCGACGAGGTCACGTTCCTCGGCGGCGTCCGGCACGGCCTGACCATCGGCTCCCCGGTCGCGATCATGGTGGGCAACACCGAGTGGCCCAAGTGGGAGAGGGTCATGGCGGCCGACCCCGTGGACCCGGAGGAGCTGGCCGGCCTGGCCCGCAACGCCCCGCTGACCCGCCCGCGCCCCGGCCACGCCGACCTCGCCGGCATGCAGAAGTACGGCGTCGCCGACGCGCGGAACATCCTGGAGCGCGCCTCCGCCCGCGAGACCGCCGCCCGGGTCGCCCTCGGCGCGGTCGCCCGCTCGTACCTGAAGGAGACGGCGGGGATCGAGATCGTCTCCCACGTGGTGGAACTCGGCGCCGCCCGCGCGCCGTACGGGACGTACCCGGTGCCGGGCGACACCGGGCGGCTCGACGCCCACCCGGTGCGCTGCCTCGACCCGGACGCCGGCGAGGCGATGGTCGCGGAGATCGACCAGGCCCACAAGGACGGCGACACCCTCGGTGGCGTCGTGGAGGTGCTGGCCTACGGCGTGCCGGTCGGTCTCGGCTCGCACGTCCACTGGGACCGGCGGCTCGACGCCCGGCTGGCCGGCGCGCTGATGGGCATTCAGGCCATCAAGGGCGTCGAGGTCGGCGACGGCTTCGACCTGGCCCGGGTCCCCGGCTCCCGCGCGCACGACGAGATCGTGCCCGGCCCGGACGGCATCCGCCGCGCCTCCGGCCGCTCCGGCGGCACCGAGGGCGGCCTCAGCACCGGCGAACTGCTGCGCGTGCGCGCCGCGATGAAGCCCATCGCCACCGTGCCGCGCGCCCTCGCCACCGTGGACGTGGCCACCGGCGAGGAGGCCCGCGCCCACCACCAGCGGTCCGACGTGTGCGCCGTCCCGGCCGCCGGGATCGTGGCCGAGGCGATGGTCGCGCTGGTGCTGGCGGACGCGGTGGCCGAGAAGTTCGCCGGCGACAGCGTGACCGAGACCCGGCGCAACGTGGTGGGCTTCCTGGAGAACCTGGAGGTCCGGTGAGCGACGGCCGCCGGGCCGCCGGGGGACACGGAGGACAGAGGCGGCAGTGTCGCCCGGCGTCCGGCCGGGACATGAGCCGCTGCCGCGGCGGGGCAAACGGGGAGGCACAGTGAGCGGACCCGCCGTGGTGCTGGTCGGGCCGCCGGGGGCGGGGAAGTCGACCGTGGGGGCGCTGCTGGCCGAGCGGCTGGGCGTCACCGTGCGCGACACCGACGCCGATGTGGAACGGACGGCGGGCAAGACCGTCGCCGAGATCTTCGTGGACGACGGCGAGCCCCGTTTCCGCGAACTGGAGGCGGCGGCCGTGCGCGCCGCCGTCACCGAGCACGAGGGCGTGGTGTCGCTCGGCGGCGGCGCCGTCCTCGATCCCGGTACCCGTGCCCTGCTGGCCGGGCTGCCGGTGGTCTTCCTCGACGTCGCGCTCGCCGAGGCCGTCCGCCGGGTCGGCCTGGACACGGCGCGCCCGCTGCTGGCGGTGAACCCGCGGCAGCGCTGGCGCGTGCTGATGGAGGAACGACGCCCGCTGTACACCGAGGTCGCCCGCGCCGTCGTACAGACCGCGGACCGCACGCCGGACGAGGTCGTCCAGGCGGTGCTCGACGCATTGGAGCTCAGGACAGCATGACCACCCCTTCCGAGAAGAGTCCGGCGGCGGCCGGCACGGACGTCCCCACCCGGATCACGGTCGGCGGCAGCGCGGGGACCGCGCCGTACGACGTGCTGATCGGCCGTCGCCTGCTGGGCGAGCTGCCGGGGCTGATCGGCGGCGAGGCCAGGCGCGTCGCCGTGCTGCACCCCGAGGCGCTGGCCGAGACGGGCCAGGTGCTCCGCGAGGACCTGGCCGCGCAGGGCTACGAGGCGATCGCCGTCCAGGTGCCCAACGCCGAGGAGGCCAAGACCGCCGAGGTCGCCGCCTACTGCTGGCGGGCGCTGGGCCAGTCCGGCTTCACCCGCACCGACGTCGTCGTCGCCGTCGGCGGCGGTGCCACCACCGACCTGGCCGGTTTCGTCGCGGCCACCTGGCTGCGCGGCGTCCGCTGGATCGCCGTGCCCACCACGGTGCTCGGCATGGTGGACGCGGCGGTCGGCGGCAAGACCGGCATCAACACCGCCGAGGGCAAGAACCTGGTGGGCGCCTTCCACCCCCCGGCCGGGGTCCTGTGCGACCTGGCCGCGCTGGACTCCCTGCCGGTGCACGACTACGTGTCCGGGCTGGCCGAGATCATCAAGGCGGGCTTCATCGCGGACCCGGTCATCCTGGAGCTGATCGAGGCCGACCCCCAGGCCGCGCGCCGCCCCGACGGGCCGCACACCGCCGAGCTGATCGAGCGGTCCATCCGGGTGAAGGCGGACGTGGTCTCCGGCGACCTGAAGGAGTCCGGCCCGCGCGAGGTCCTCAACTACGGGCACACCCTGGCCCACGCCATCGAGAAGAACGAGCGCTACAACTGGCGGCACGGCGCGGCCGTCTCGGTCGGCATGGTCTTCGCCGCCGAACTGGGCCGCATCGCGGGCCGCCTGGACGACGCGACCGCCGACCGGCACCGGGCGATCCTCTCCGCGGTGGGCCTGCCCGTCACCTACCGCGGCGACCAGTGGCCCCGGCTGCTGGAGACCATGCGCATCGACAAGAAGTCGCGCGGCGACCGGCTCCGTTTCATCGTCCTCGACGGCCTGGCCAGGCCCACGGTACTGGAAGGGCCCGACCCGGCGATGCTGCTGGCCGCGCACGCGGAGATCGCCGCGTGAGCCGCCGCGTCCTGGTCCTCAACGGGCCCAACCTGGGCCGCCTCGGCTCCCGCGAGCCCGACGTGTACGGCTCGACCTCCTACGCCGGGCTGGTCGAACGCTGTGGCGCGCTCGGCAAGGAGCTGGACCTGGCGGTCGAGGTCAGGGAGACCAACGACGAGGGCGAGCTGATCCGCTGGCTGCACGAGGCGGCGGACGGCGCGATCCCCGTCGTCCTCAACCCCGGCGCGTTCACCCACTACTCGTACGGGCTGCGGGACGCCGCCGCCCAGCGCACCGCCCCGCTCGTGGAGGTGCACATCTCCAACCCGTACCGCAGGGAGGAGTTCCGGCACACCTCGGTGATCGCGGCGGTCGCCAGCGGCACGGTGGCCGGGTTCGGAATCGGTTCCTATCTCCTGGCGTTGCGCGCGCTCGCCGAGGAGATGGCAGGCTGAGAGGCGCGCGGCACTCCACGCCCGCGCCGAGCGTTTCACTTCAGACCACAGGCATGCGTGGCCGCCGGCGGCCGCGCCCGGACAAGACGTAGGTGGGGAGCGGATGCAACAGCCCGGTGGGATGCCCATGCCTCCTCCCGCCCCGCTCGACGGCGGCACGGCCGGGTATCTCCGGCTCCCGCCGCCCGGCGCGGTGCCCGCCCCGGCTCCCGCGCCGGGGGCGGCGGTGCCGGACGCCACGCACGCCGGGGTGGCGGTGCTGCTGATCGGCCCGGCCGGGGCCGGAAAGACGACCGTGGCCCGGTACTGGGCGGACCGAAGGCCCGTGCCGACGGCCCACATCAGCCTGGACGACGTACGCGAGTGGGTGCGCTCCGGCTTCGCCGACCCCCGCTCGGGCTGGGACGACCGCTCCGAGGCCCAGTACCGCCTGGCCCGCCGCACCTGCGGCTTCGCCGCGCGGAACTTCCTGGCGAACGGGATCTCCTGCATCCTGGACGACGCGGTCTTCCCCGACCGGCCGGCGGTGGGCCTCGGCGGCTGGAAGCGGCACGTGGGCCCCGGCCTGATTCCCATCGTGCTGCTGCCCGGTCTGGAGGTCGTGCTGGAGCGGAACGCGGCCCGCACGGGCACCCGGCGGCTGTCCGACGAGGAAGTCGCCACCATCCACGGCCGGATGGCCGGCTGGTACGGCTCGGGCCTGCCCATCATCGACAACTCCCGGCACGACGTGGCCACCACCGCCCGGATGCTGGACGACGCGGTGACCCGCAGCCTCACCAGCCCGCCGCAGTGGTGACCTGCGCTCGTCCGGCCCTGTTCAGGCGGCCGAAGAGGGGCGGGCTGCGTAGGCTCGGGCCATGTCCGAGGTACACGCGGTCCGGCGGTCACGGCTGCGGTCCCGCTGCTCGCCGGCGGGCGGTGTGGCCGCCCTGATCACCCGGCCGGCCAACGTCCGCTACCTGGCCGGCTCCGCGCCCGCCGCCGAGTCCGGCCCCTGCGAGGTGCCGCCCGGCGCGGCGCTGCTGGTGGGCCACGACGGCGACGACGTGCTGTTGGGCCACTGGGACCCGGCACGGGATCCCGCCGGGCCGCCGGCCGAGGAGAGCGGACTGCGCGCCGTGCCGCTCGGCGGCGACACCGATCCGGCGGTGGCGTCGGCCGAGCTGGCCGCCCGCGCCGGCGCGGAGGCCCTCGCCCTGGAGGAGCACCACCTGACCGTGGCCCGGCACCGCGCGGTGGCCGCCGCCGCGCCCGGACTGAAGCCGGCCGACCTGGGCTGCGCGGTCGAGGCCCAGCGGCTGGTGAAGGACGAGGACGAGATCGCGGCGCTGCGCGTGGCCGCCGAGATCACCGACCGGGCCCTGGGGGAGCTGCTGGAGTCGATCCTCGTCGGCCGCACCGAGCGCCATCTCGCCCTGGAGCTGGAGCGCCGCCTGGTGGACCACGGCGCGGACGGCCCGGCGTTCCCCACCTCGGTCGCCACCGGTACCCACTCCGGGCTGGCCGGGCACCGGCCCACCGACCGCCGGGTCGAGGAGGGGGACTTCCTCACCGTCCGGCTGGGCGCGCGGTTCCGCGGCTACCGCTGCCAGATCGGCCGCACGTTCGTCATCGGAACGAGCCCGGCCGACTGGCAGATCGAGCTGTATGAGGTCGTCTTCGCCGCGCAGCGGGCGGCACGCGAGGCGCTGACGCCGGGCGCCGAGTACCGGGAGGTGGACGCCGCCGCCCGGAGCGTGCTGGCGGCGGCCGGGCACGGTGCGGCGCTCGGGCCGGTCACCGGGCACGGTGTGGGGCTGGAGATCGGGGAGGACCCTCGGTTGTCACCCGCCGCCATGGGTAGACTGGGCCCTTGTGTTCCGGTCACCGTCGAGCCGGGGGTACATCTCCCAGGCCGGGGCGGTGTCCGGATCGACGACACGCTCGTCGTCCGCTCGCCCGCGGACGGCGGACCCGAGCTACTCACCATCACGACCAAGGAACTCCTCGCTCTGTGAGCCCTGGCGGGCCGCGCGGGGGACCGCGGTCATCCCAAGGCAGTCTGTAGGAGATTCCGCGACCGTGGCCACCACGAACGACCTCAAGAACGGCATGGTGCTCAAGCTCGACGGGGGCCAGCTCTGGTCCGTTGTCGAGTTCCAGCACGTCAAGCCCGGCAAGGGCGGCGCCTTCGTCCGCACCAAGCTCAAGCACGTACTCTCCGGCAAGGTGGTCGACCGGACCTTCAACGCCGGCACCAAGGTCGACACGGCCACCGTGGACCGGCGCGGCATGCAGTTCTCCTACAAGGACGGCGCCGACTTCGTCTTCATGGACACCGAGACCTTCGACCAGCTCTACGTGAACCCCGAGACCGTGGGGGAGGCCGCCAACTACCTGCTGGAAGGGCAGGAGTGCACGGTCGCCATCCACGAGGAGAACCCGCTGTTCGTGGAGCTCCCGGCCGCCGTCGAGCTGGTCGTGGAGTACACCGAGCCGGGCGTCCAGGGCGACCGCTCCACCGGCGGCACCAAGCCGGCGCGGCTGGAGACCGGCTACGAGATCGGCGTGCCGCTGTTCATCACCACGGGCGAGAAGATCAAGGTCGACACCCGCTCCGGCGAATACCTTGGCCGGGTGAACAACTAACCGTGGCTGCCCGCAGCAAGGCCCGCAAACGCGCGCTGCAGATCCTCTTCGAGGCGGACCAGCGCGGTGCCGGCCCCACCGACGTCCTCGCCGACTGGGTCCGGCTGGCCCGGACCGACGACCGGCAGCCGCCGGTCAGCGAGTACACCCGGGAGCTGGTGGAGGGATACGCCGAGCGGGCGGAGCGGATCGACGAGCTGATCGCCCAGTACACCGTGGGCTGGCCGATGGACCGCATGCCGGCGGTGGACCGCAACATCCTGCGGCTGAGCACCTTCGAGCTGATCTGGCAGGACGGCACGCCCGACGCCGTGGTGCTGGACGAGGCGGTGCAGCTCGCCAAGGAGTTCTCCACCGACGACTCGCCGGCGTTCGTCAACGGGCTGCTCGGCCGGCTGAAGGACCTCAAGCCCACGCTCCGCCGCTAGGGCCGGCGGGTGGCGGACCGCGGGGCCCGCCACCCGCCGTGCGGGGTTCAGGCCTCCTCGGCCTGTACCGCGCGGCGCGCGTCGGCGCCCAGCACGCCCCAGCTGATGAGCTGCTCGGTCAGCACGGACGGCGACTGGTCATAAATCACGGCGAGGGTGCGCAGATCGTCCTGACGGATGGACAGCACCTTGCCGTTGTAGTCGCCGCGCTGGCTCTGGATCGTCGCCGTGTACCGCTGGAGCGGCCCGGCCTTCTCGCTCGGCACGGTGGCGAGCCGCTCAAGGTCGAGCACGAGCTTCGGCGGCGGCTCGGCGGCGCCCCCGGGCGTCGAGCCGGGCAGCAGCTCCTGCACCGGAACCCCGTAGAAGTCCGCCAGCTCCGCGAGGCGCTGCACGGTCACGGCCCGGTCGCCGCGCTCGTAGGAGCCGACCACGACCGCTTTCCACCGGCCCTGGGACTTCTCCTCGACCCCGTGAAGCGACAGACCCTGCTGGGTGCGGATGGCCCGGAGCTTGGCTCCGAGCTGTTTGGCGTATTCGCTGGACATGTGTCTCCCCGGACGGCTACTTCGTAACTCACTGTGAGGTTACGCAGCGTAATAAGCCCCGTCAAGCGGGGGCGCCGCAGTCGGTCTCTGACCAGGGGCGATGCGCAGCGTGCCGATGCGGCCTGCTATTGTCGGGCCGGATCGACCAGACGTCCTTTAAGGCCCGTCCCGTGAGGCGGGGAAGGAGGTCCTCTTCGTATGGACAGCGACACCCCTGCTCCGGACCGCTCCGTGATGGAGGCGCCGGACATCGCGCGGGCACTGACCCGCATCGCCCACGAGATCGTCGAGCGCGCCAAGGGCGCCGGCGACGTGGTGCTTCTCGGCATTCCCACCCGCGGCGTCTTCCTCGCCGACCGGCTCGCCGGCAAGCTGCGCGAGGTCACCGGCCACCCGGTGCCCGTCGGCTCCCTCGACATCACCATGTACCGGGACGACCTGCGGCTGCGCCCGGCCCGCGCGCTGGCCCGCACCGACATCCCCGGCGAGGGCATCGACGGCCGGCTCGTCGTCCTCGTCGACGACGTGCTCTTCTCCGGCCGCACCATCCGGGCCGCCCTGGACGCGCTGAACGACATCGGGCGCCCGCGTGCGGTGCAGCTCGCCGTCCTCGTCGACCGAGGCCACCGCGAGCTGCCGATCCGCGCCGACTACGTCGGCAAGAACATCCCGACCTCCCTGCGGGAGACGGTCAGGGTCCTGCTCACCGAGGAGGACGGCCGTGACGGCGTGCTGCTGGGCGTGCGCGCGCACGCCCCGTCCGGCGAGCGCTAGCGGGCGCCGGACGCCATGAGACCCCTCGCACCGGCACGCCCCCCTCGATCCACGGAAGGCACCAGAGGCACCAGATGAAGCGCCACCTCATCTCGGCCACCGACCTCACCCGCGACGACGCCGTGCTCATCCTCGACACCGCCGAGGAACTCGCCCGCGTCGCAGACCGGCCGATCAAGAAACTCCCGACGCTGCGCGGGCGCACCGTCGTCAACCTCTTCTTCGAGGACTCCACCCGCACCCGCATCTCGTTCGAGGCGGCGGCGAAACGGTTGTCCGCCGACGTCATCAACTTCTCCGCCAAGGGGTCCTCGGTCTCCAAGGGCGAGTCGCTGAAGGACACCGCCCTCACCCTGGAGGCCATGGGCGCCGACGCCGTCGTCATCCGCCACCACGACTCCGGCGCCCCGCACCGGCTGGCCACCTCCGGCTGGATCGCCGGCTGCGTCGTCAACGCCGGCGACGGCACCCACGAGCACCCCACCCAGGCGCTGCTGGACGCCTTCACCCTCCGCCGCCGCCTGGTCGGCGGCCCGGCCGGCGGCGCCGGGGCCGACCTGGGCGGCCGGCGCGTCACCATCGTCGGCGACATCCTGCACAGCCGGGTGGCCCGCTCCAACGTCCACCTGCTGACCACGCTCGGCGCCGAGGTCACCGTGGTCGCCCCGCCGACGCTGCTGCCGATCGGCGTGGACCACTGGCCCTGCCAGGTCTCCTACGACCTCGACGCCGTGCTGCCGAAGTCCGACGCGGTGATGATGCTGCGCGTCCAGCGCGAGCGGATGAACGCCGCCTACTTCCCCACCGAGCGCGAGTACGCCCGCCGCTACGGCCTCAACGGCGACCGCATGGCCCGGATGCCGGAGCACGCCGTGGTGATGCACCCCGGGCCGATGAACCGGGGCATGGAGATCACCGCCGACGTCGCGGACTCGCCGCGCTGCACCGCCGTGGAGCAGGTGTCCGGCGGCGTCAGCGTCCGGATGGCCGTCCTGTACCTGCTGCTGGGCGGCGCCCCGCCCGCCGCCACCGCGACCACCCGCCCGACGGAGAACCAGGGAGATCGAGCATGAGTCACAGCCGCCGGACGCTGATCCGCGGTGCGAGGGTCCTGGGCGGGGAACCGCGGGACGTCCTGATCGACGGGGAGACCGTCGCCGGGGTCGGGACCGGGCTCCCGGCCGACGGCGCCGAGGTGGTCGACGCCGGCGGGCTGGTCCTGCTGCCGGGGCTGGTCGACCTGCACACCCACCTGCGCGAGCCGGGCCGCGAGGACTCCGAGACGGTCCTCACCGGCACCAGGGCCGCCGCCGCCGGCGGCTTCACCGCCGTCCACGCCATGGCCAACACCTTCCCGGTCGCCGACACCGCGGGCGTGGTGGAGCAGGTCTGGCGCCTGGGCCGGGAGTCCGGATACTGCGACGTCCAGCCGGTCGGCGCCGTCACCGTCGGCCTGGAGGGCAAGCAGCTCGCCGAGCTGGGCGCCATGCACGACTCCGCCGCCGGGGTCGTGGTCTTCTCCGACGACGGCAAGTGCGTGGACGACGCCGTGATCATGCGGCGGGCCCTGGAGTACGTGAAGGCGTTCGACGGCGTCATCGCCCAGCACGCCCAGGAGCCCCGGCTGACCGAGGGCGCCCAGATGAACGAGGGCGTCGTCTCCGCCGAGCTCGGCCTGGCCGGCTGGCCGGCCGTCGCGGAGGAGTCGATCATCGCGCGGGACGTGCTGCTCGCCGCCCACGTCGGCTCCCGGGTGCACGTCTGCCACCTCAGCACCGCCGGCTCGGTCGAGCTGGTCCGCTGGGCCAAGTCCAAGGGCTGGCAGGTCACCGCCGAGGTCACCCCGCACCACCTGCTGCTCACCGACGACCTGGTCCGTTCCTACGACCCCGTCTACAAGGTGAACCCGCCGCTGCGCACCGAGGCCGACGTGCTCGCGCTGCGCGAGGCGCTGGCCGACGGCACCATCGACTGCGTCGCCACCGACCACGCCCCGCACCCGCACGAGGACAAGGACTGCGAGTGGGGCGCGGCGGCCATGGGGATGATCGGCCTGGAGACCGCGCTCTCCGTCGTCCAGCACACGATGGTCGACACCGGCCTGCTGGACTGGGCGGGTGTCGCCGACCGGATGTCGGCCCGCCCGGCCGCCATCGGCCGCCTCGCCGGCCAGGGCCGCCCGGTCGCCCCCGGCGAGCCGGCGAACCTCACCCTCCTCGACCCCGCCCACCGCGCCGTCGTGGACCCGGCCGGGTTCGCCTCCCGCAGCCGCAACAGCCCCTACCGCGGGCGCGAGCTGCCGGGCCGCGTCACGCACACGTTCCTGCGCGGCCGGGCCACGGTGAAGGACGGTGAGCTGGCGTGACGATCCCCAGACAGACCCCGGCGCTGCTGGTGACCGAGGCCGAGCGCCGCTCGCAGGAGGTCACCGACTGGGCCGCCCGCATCGGCTGGGTCATCGGGCTGCTGCTGTTCGTCGCCCTCGTCTACTGGCTGATGCGCGAGGGCTGGAAGTGGCGCGCGACCCTCCAGGGCGACCTGCCCGCGCCGCCGCCCCTGCCGTCCGGCTCCCGGGCGCCGCGGCTGCGGATGACCGGCCGCTACCACGGCACCACCACCGCGGGCCGCTGGCTGGACCGCATCGTGGCGCACGGCCTCGGCGTCCGCAGCCGGGCCGAGCTGTCCCTGACCGGCGCGGGCGTCTCCGTCGTCCGCCCCGGCGCCACCGACTTCCTCATCCCGGCCGGCCGGATCCGCGGCGCGCGCCTGGACAAGGGCATCGCCGGCAAGGTCCTCACCGAGGGCGGACTGCTGGTGATCACCTGGGAGCACGGCGACCGGCTGCTCGACTCCGGCTTCCGTGCCGACCACCCGGCCGAGCACGCCGAGTGGATCGAGGCGCTCGGCGCGTTCTCCCCGTTCGACGACCCCCTGCTCGGCGGCCCCGGCACCACCGGCGCCCCCGGCTCGACCAGCACCTCGGGCACCACCCGCGAGACCCCCCAGGAAGGCGCACGATGACCCCCTCCGCCGGACATTCCCCCGGACACACCACAGCGGCACCCGCCGTGCTGGTCCTCGAGGACGGCCGGTTCTTCCGCGGCCGCGCGTACGGCGCGGTCGGGGAGACCTTCGGGGAAGCCGTGTTCGCCACCGGCATGACGGGGTACCAGGAGACCCTCACCGACCCGTCCTATCACCGCCAGGTGGTCGTGATGACCGCTCCGCACGTCGGCAACACCGGGGTCAACGACGAGGACCCCGAGTCCCGGCGGATCTGGGTCGCGGGCTACGTCGTCCGCGACCCCGCCCGGGTCCCGTCCAACTGGCGCTCGGTGCGCACCCTGGACGAGGAGCTGTCCGCGCAGGGCGTCGTGGGCATCAGCGGCGTGGACACCCGCGCCCTCACCCGGCACCTGCGCGAGCGCGGCGCCATGCGGGCCGGGATCTTCTCCGGCGCCGCCCTCGGCGACCGGGCCGCGCTGCTGGAGCGGGTGCGGTCCTCACCGGCCATGACCGGCGCCGACCTGGCCGCCGAGGTGGCCACCACCGAGGCGTACGTCGTTCCCGCCATCGGCCCGAAGCGGCTGACCGTGGCCGCCGTCGACCTGGGCATCAAGGGCATGACGCCGCACCGGATGGCCGAGCGGGGGATAGAGGTCCACGTGCTGCCCGCCACCGCCACCCTCGACGAGGTGTACGCGACCGGCCCGGACGGCGTCTTCTTCTCCAACGGCCCCGGCGACCCGGCCGCCGCCGACCACCCCGTGTCCCTGATGCGCGGCGTGCTGGAGCGCGGCACCCCGCTGTTCGGGATCTGCTTCGGCAACCAGATCCTCGGCCGCGCGCTCGGCTTCGGCACCTTCAAGCTGAAGTACGGCCACCGCGGCATCAACCAGCCGGTGAAGGACCTGGCCACCGGCCGGGTCGAGGTCACCGCGCACAACCACGGCTTCGCCGTCGACGCGCCGCTCGACCGGGTCTCCGACACCCCCTACGGCCGGGTCGAGGTCTCCCACGTCTGCCTCAACGACGACGTGGTCGAAGGGCTGCGGCTGCTCGACCGGCCGGCCTTCAGTGTCCAGTACCACCCCGAGGCGGCGGCGGGCCCGCACGACGCGGCCTACCTCTTCGACCGCTTCGTGTCCCTGATGGAGGGCCAGCGTGCCTAAGCGCACCGATATCCAGTCCGTCCTGGTCATCGGCTCCGGCCCGATCGTGATCGGGCAGGCCGCCGAGTTCGACTACTCCGGCACCCAGGCCTGCCGCGTCCTCAAGTCCGAGGGACTGCGCGTCATCCTGGTCAACTCCAACCCGGCGACCATCATGACCGACCCGGAGATCGCCGACGCCACGTATGTCGAGCCGATCACCCCGGAGTTCGTCGAGAAGATCATCGCCAAGGAGCGCCCCGACGCCCTGCTGCCGACCCTCGGCGGCCAGACCGCGCTCAACACCGCGATCGCCCTGCACGAGGCCGGCACCCTCGACCGTTACGGCGTCGAGCTGATCGGCGCCAACGTCGAGGCCATCCGCAAGGGGGAGGACCGCGACCAGTTCAAGGCGGTCGTCGCCGCCGTCCGCGCCGCCACCGGGCACGGCGAGTCCGCCCGCTCGGTGATCTGCCACTCGATGGACGACGTCCTGGCCGGGGTCGAGGAGCTGGGCGGCTACCCGGTCGTCGTGCGGCCCTCGTTCACCATGGGCGGCGCCGGCTCCGGCTTCGCGCACGACGAGGAGGAGCTGCGCCGCATCGCCGGGCAGGGCCTGGCCCTGTCGCCGACCACCGAGGTGCTCCTGGAGGAGTCCATCCTCGGCTGGAAGGAGTACGAGCTGGAGCTGATGCGCGACCGGAACGACAACGTCGTGGTCGTCTGCTCCATCGAGAACCTCGACCCGATGGGCGTGCACACCGGTGACTCCATCACCGTCGCCCCGGCCATGACGCTCACCGACCGCGAGTACCAGATCCTGCGCGACATCGGCATCGCCGTCATCCGCGAGGTCGGCGTCGACACCGGCGGCTGCAACATCCAGTTCGCCGTCGACCCCGACAACGGCCGGGTCGTCGTCATCGAGATGAACCCGCGCGTCTCCCGGTCCTCCGCCCTGGCCTCCAAGGCGACCGGCTTCCCCATCGCCAAGATCGCCGCCCGGCTCGCCATCGGCTACACGCTGGACGAGATCCCCAACGACATCACCGAGAAGACGCCCGCCTCCTTCGAGCCGACCCTCGACTACGTGGTGGTGAAGGTCCCGCGCTTCGCGTTCGAGAAGTTCCCGGCGGCCGACTCCAGCCTCACCACCACCATGAAGTCGGTGGGCGAGGCCATGGCCATCGGGCGGAACTTCACGGAGGCCCTCAACAAGGCGCTGCGGTCGACGGAGAAGAAGGACTCCCCGTTCGACTTCACCGGCGACCCCGGCGACAAGGACGAGCTGCTCGCCACCGCCCGGATCCCCACCGACGGCCGGCTGGGCACGGTGATGCGCGCCATCCGCGCCGGCGCCACTCCCGAGGAGGTCTTCGAGGCCACCCGGATCGACCCCTGGTTCGTCGACCAGCTCTTCCTGATCAAGGAGATCGCGGACGAGCTGGCCGCCGCCGAACTGCTCAGCCCCGAACTGCTGGCCACCGCCAAGCGGCACGGCTTCTCCGACGCCCAGATCGCGGGCGTGCGCGGGCTGCGCGAGGACGTGGTCCGCGAGGTCAGGCACGCGCTGGGCGTGCGCCCGGTGTACAAGACGGTCGACACCTGCGCCGCCGAGTTCGCCGCCCGCACCCCGTACCTGTACTCGTCCTACGACGAGGAGACCGAGGTCACCCCGCGCGAGAAGCCCGCCGTGATCATCCTCGGCTCCGGGCCCAACCGCATCGGCCAGGGCATCGAGTTCGACTACTCCTGCGTCCACGCCTGCTTCGCGCTCAGCGACGCCGGCTACGAGACCGTGATGGTCAACTGCAACCCCGAGACCGTCTCCACCGACTACGACACCTCCGACCGGCTCTACTTCGAGCCGCTCACCCTGGAGGACGTGCTGGAGATCGTGCACGCCGAGACCCAGGCCGGCCCGGTCGCCGGCGTGCTGGTCCAGCTCGGCGGGCAGACCCCGCTCGGCCTGGCGCAGGCACTGAAGGACAACGGTGTCCCGATCGTGGGCACGTCGCCCGAGGCGATCAACCTGGCCGAGGAGCGCGGCGCGTTCGGCCGGGTGCTGGCCGAGGCCGGGCTGCCCGCGCCCAAGTACGGCACCGCGTTCTCCTTCGAGGAGGCCAAGGCCATCGCGGCCGGCATCGGCTACCCGGTGATGGTCCGCCCCAGCTACGTGCTGGGCGGGCGCGGCATGCAGATCGTGTACGACGAGCCGTCGCTCGCCGAGTACCTGCGCCGCCACGCCGGCCTGATCTCCGAACACCCGGTGCTCATCGACCGGTTCCTGGACGACGCGATCGAGATCGACGTCGACGCGCTCTACGACGGCCGGGAGCTGTACCTCGGCGGCGTGATGGAGCACATCGAGGAGGCGGGCATCCACTCCGGCGACTCGGCCTGCGCGCTGCCCCCGATCACCCTGGGCGGCTTCGACATCAAGCGGCTGCGCGCCTCGACCGAGGCCATCGCGCGCGGGGTCGGCGTGCGCGGCCTGATCAACATCCAGTTCGCGCTGGCCGGCGACATCCTCTACGTGCTGGAGGCGAACCCGCGCGCCTCGCGGACCGTCCCGTTCACCTCCAAGGCCACCGCCGTGCCGCTGGCCAAGGCCGCTGCCCGGATCTCGCTGGGCGCCAGCATCGCCGAGCTGCGCGCCGAGGGCCTGCTCCCGGCCCGGGGCGACGGCGGCACCCTGCCGCTGGACGCGCCGATCTCGGTGAAGGAGGCCGTGATGCCGTGGTCCCGGTTCCGGGACGTGCACGGGCGCGGCGTGGACACCGTGCTCGGCCCCGAGATGCGCTCGACGGGCGAAGTCATGGGCATCGACTCGGTGTTCGGCACGGCCTACGCCAAGTCCCAGGCCGGGGCGTACGGCGCGCTGCCCACCAAGGGCCGGGCGTTCGTCTCCGTGGCCAACCGGGACAAGCGGGCCATGATCTTCCCGGCCCGCGCGCTGGTCGAGCACGGCTTCGAGCTGCTGGCCACCTCCGGCACCGCGGAGGTCCTGCGGCGCAACGGCATCAACGCCACCGTGGTCCGCAAGCAGGGCGAGGGCGAGGGCCCGAACGGCGAGCCGACCATCGTGCAGCTCATCCACGACGGCGAGGTCGACCTCATCGTCAACACCCCCTACGGCACCGGCGGACGGCTCGACGGCTACGAGATCCGCACCGCGGCCGTCGCCCGGGGCGTGCCCTGCCTGACCACCGTCCAGGCGCTTGCGGCGGCGGTGCAGGGCATCGACGCCCTCAACCGCGGGGAGGTCAGCGTCCGTTCGCTCCAGGAGCACGGCCGCGACCTCATCGCCGCGCGCGAGGGACGGTAGCCGCCGATGTCCCCCTACGATCTGCTGTTCTCCACCGTCCTGCGCCGGATGGACGCCGAGCGGGCGCACGCCCTGGGCTTCGGCCTGATCCGCGCGGGCGCCCGCGCGCCGGGGCTGCGCGCCCTGGTGCGGGCGCGGTACGCGCCGGCGCGCCCCGAGCTGCGGGTGCGCGCCCTCGGCCTCGACCTGCCGGGACCGTTCGGCCTCGCCGCCGGTTTCGACAAGAACGCCGTCGGCGTCGCCGGGCTCGCCGCCCTCGGCTTCGACTTCGTCGAGATCGGCACCGTGACGGCCCGGCCGCAGCCGGGCAACCCGCGCCCGCGCCTGTTCCGGCTCACCCGGGACCGGGCCCTGGTCAACCGGATGGGCTTCAACAACGACGGCTCCGCCGCCGTCGCCGCCCGCCTCGCGGGCAGGCCGCGCGGCCCGGTCGTCGGCGTCAACATCGGCAAGACCAAGGCCGTCCCCGAATCGGAGGCCGTGGCGGACTACGTCACCTCCACCGAACGGCTGGCCCCGCACGCCGACTACCTGGTGGTCAACGTCTCCTCGCCCAACACCCCCGGGCTGCGCGACCTCCAGGCCGCCGACCGGCTCCGTCCGCTGCTCACGGCCGTCCGCGAGGCGGCCGACCGGGCCGTGCCGGGCCGCCGGGTCCCGCTGCTGGTCAAGATCGCCCCCGACCTCGCCGACGAGGACGTGGACGCCGTCGCGGACCTCGCCCTCGACCTGCGGCTGGACGGCGTGATCGCCACCAACACCACCATCGCCAGGGACGGCCTGGCCACCGACCCCGGCACCGTCGAGGCGGCCGGCGCCGGCGGCCTGTCCGGCGCGCCCGTCAAGGAGCGCGCGCTCGCCGTACTGCGCCGCCTGTACGCCCGCGTGGGCGACCGGGTCACGCTGATCGGCGTCGGCGGCGTGGAGACGGCCGACGACGTCTGGGAACGCCTCCTGGCCGGGGCCACGCTGGTGCAGGGCTACACCGGCTTCGTCTACGCGGGCCCCGGCTGGGTCCGCGCCATCCACCGCGGCCTCGCCGAGCGGCTGGCCGCGAGCCCCTACGCCACCCTCGCCGAGGTCGTCGGAGCCGGGGCGCGCACCGGAAGGGAAGCCGCGTGACCCCCCCCGAGCCCTTCGGCGCCCGGCTGCGCCGCGCCATGGACGAGCGCGGCCCGCTGTGCGTGGGCATCGACCCGCACCCGGCCCTGCTCACCGCGTGGGGGCTCGGCGACGACATCGGCGGCCTGGAGCGCTTCACCAGGACCGTGGTCGACGCGCTGGCCGACCGGGTGGCGGCCCTCAAGCCGCAGTCGGCGTTCTTCGAGCGGTTCGGCTCGCGCGGCGTCGCGGTGCTGGAACGGGCCGTCGCGGACGCCCGGTCGGCCGGGGCGCTGGTGGTGATGGACGTCAAGCGCGGCGACATCGGCTCCACGATGGCCGCGTACGCCGGGGCGTATCTCGACCAGGGCGCGCCCCTGTTCTCCGACGCGGTCACCCTCAGCCCGTACCTCGGCTTCGGCTCGCTGCGCCCGGCGCTCGACCTGGCGCGGGCCGGCGGCGCGGGGGTGTTCGTCCTGGCGCTCACCTCCAACCCCGAGGGGGCCGAGGTGCAGCGGGCGGTGACGGCCGGGGGAGCGCAGGTCGCGCGGGCCGTCCTGGACCAGCTGGCGGCGGAGAACGCGGGCGCCGTGCCGCTGGGTTCGTTCGGCGCGGTGGTGGGCGCGACGCTGGCCGAGGCGGGCGCCGATCTGGACATCAACGGGCCGCTGCTGGCCCCGGGGTTGGGCGCGCAGGGCGCCACGGCCGCGGATCTGCCACGGGTGTTCGGCGGCGCGGTCCGCAACGTCCTGCCCGCGGTCAGCCGGGGCGTGCTGCGGCACGGGCCCACGGCCGCGGCACTGCGTGCCGCGGCGGCCCGTGAGGCGGAATCCGCCGCCCGGTTCACCGGTGCCGGAGGGTGACCGGCCGTCGCCCGGCGGTGGCAGACGTAGGCATATGTCCGTTATGTCGGTGTCGCTCCTGAGCTGACCAGGACTTTTTGCCGATTCTCCCTGACTTAATGCCGCGTCGGCCGCTAGTCTCCGTCGAAGCGGGGCTCCCGAGCGCGTTGCTCGTTGCTCCACCGGTGCGGGGCTACTAGGTTCCTCACCGTTCCGTATCCGACAGTTCGACACCCGAGGTGACGTAGGCGTGGCTCTTCCGCCCCTTACCCCTGAACAGCGCGCAGCCGCGCTTGAGAAGGCCGCCGCGGCTCGCCGGGAGCGCGCCGAGGTCAAGAATCGGCTCAAGCACTCCGGCGCCTCGCTGCACGAGGTCATCAAGCAGGGCCAGGAGAACGATGTCATCGGCAAGATGAAGGTCAGCGCACTGCTGGAGTCGATGCCTGGCGTCGGCAAGGTCCGCGCGCGGCAGATCATGGAGCGGCTCGGCATCTCCGAGAGCCGCCGGGTCCGCGGTCTCGGCTCCAACCAGATCGCGGCGCTGGAGCGTGAGTTCGGCGGTTCCCCCGCCTGACGCCCAGCCTCCCCGCGGGCGGTTTTCGCGACCGCCGCGGGAGGCGCGATAATCGCCGCATGACCGATCGTCCGCGACTGACCGTGCTCTCCGGCCCCTCCGGGGTGGGCAAGAGCACGGTCGTCGCCCATCTGCGCAAGGCCCACCCCGAAGTGTGGCTCTCCGTCTCCGCGACGACGCGGAAACCGCGGCCCGGGGAGCGGCACGGCGTGCACTACTTCTTCGTGGACGACAAGGAGTTCGACAAGCTCGTCGCCAACGGCGAGCTCCTCGAATGGGCCGAGTTCGCCGGGAACCGCTACGGAACGCCCCGCCGCGCCGTCCTCGACCGGCTGGCGGCCGGGATCCCGGTGCTCCTGGAGATCGACCTCCAGGGCGCCCGGCTGGTGCGCGCCGCCATGCCCGAGGCCCGGCTCGTCTTCCTCGCGCCGCCGAGCTGGGAGGAGCTGGTCCGCCGGCTCACCGGCCGGGGCACCGAACGGCCGGAGGTGATCGAGCGGCGGCTCGCCGCGGCCAGGACCGAGCTGGCGGCGGAGCCGGAGTTCGACATCACGCTGGTGAACACGTCCGTCGAGGAGGTCGCCGCCGAGCTGCTAGCCTTGGTGCGTTGACCATTTTGCTGACATTTGTTGACCTGGGGTTCAGGCCCCACGGACCCCCAGCGGAAGGCAGAGCGTGTCCTCCTCCATCACCACGCCCGAGGGCATCATCAACCCGCCGATCGACGAGCTGCTCGAGGCGACCGACTCGAAGTACAGCCTGGTGATCTACGCCGCCAAGCGCGCGCGGCAGATCAACGCGTACTACTCGCAGCTCGGCGAGGGTCTGCTGGAGTACGTCGGCCCGCTCGTGGACACCCACGTGCACGAGAAGCCCCTGTCGATCGCGCTCCGCGAGATCAACGCGGGCCTGCTGACCTCCGAGGCCGTCGAGGGCGCCACCGACTGAGCGGGGCGTCGCCACGGGCCCGGCGGGTACCCCCCGCCGGGCCCGTGGCGTGTCGTGGTGCAGGATGGACGTGCCGGATCGCGGTGGCAGCGGGAGGAAGGCGAGCGATGGAGCAGCAGCCCAGGGTCGTCCTCGGCGTGGGTGGCGGGATCGCCGCCTACAAGGCCTGTGAGCTGCTGAGGCGCCTCACCGAGTCCGGGCACGAGGTGCGCGTCGTGCCCACCGCGTCCGCACTGCACTTCGTCGGCGCCGCCACCTGGTCCGCGCTGTCCGGGGCGCCCGTCGCCACCGAGGTCTGGGACGACGTGCACGAGGTGCCCCACGTGCGGATCGGGCAGCGCGCCGACCTCGTCGTCATCGCCCCGGCCACCGCCGACGTGCTCGCCAGGGCCGCCGGCGGGCGCGCCGACGACCTGCTGACCAACGTGCTGCTCACCGCGCGCTGTCCGGTCGTCTTCGCGCCCGCGATGCACACCGAGATGTGGGAGCACCCCGCCACCCAGGAGAACGTGGCCACCCTCCGCCGCCGCGGCTGCGTCGTCATCGAGCCCGCCGTGGGCCGCCTCACCGGCGTCGACACCGGCAAGGGCCGGCTGCCCGACCCCGAGGCGATCTTCGAGGTGTGCCGCCGCGTCCTGGACCGCGGCGCCCGGGCCGTCGACCAGGACCTCGCCGGCCGGCACGTGGTGATCAGCGCCGGTGGCACCCGCGAGCCGCTGGACCCGGTGCGCTACCTGGGTAACCGGTCGTCCGGCAAGCAGGGCTACGCCCTCGCCCGCACCGCCGTCGCCCGTGGCGCCCGGGTCACCCTGGTCGCCGCCAACACCGCCCTGCCCGACCCGGCCGGCGCGGAGGTCGTGCGCGTGGGCACCGCCGAGGAGCTGCGCGACGCCGTACTGAAGGCCGCCGCCGACGCCGACGCGGTGGTGATGGCCGCCGCCGTGGCCGACTTCCGGCCCGCCGCCCGCGCGGAGCAGAAGATCAAGAAGCGCGACGGCCACGACCCCGAGCCGGTGGCCCTCGTCCGCAACCCCGACGTGCTCGCCGAACTGTCCGCCACCCGGCCCGTGCCCGGCCAAGTCGTCGTCGGCTTCGCCGCCGAGACCGAGAACGTCCTGGCCAACGGCCGGGCCAAGCTCGCCCGCAAGGGCTGCGACCTGCTGGTGGTCAACCAGGTGGGAGAGGGGCTGGCGTTCGGCACCGAGGAGAACGAAGCGGTGATCATCGACGCGGCCGGCGGCGAGACGCCCGTCCCGCACGGCCCCAAGGAGGCGCTGGCCGACCGGGTCTGGGACGCGGTGGCCCGGCACCGGCCCGCCTGACCGCGCGCCGCGGCCGGGCCCGGAGCGGGCGGCGGGCCCCCGGCGCCGGGGCGGCGCCCGGTGGCGTCTCGGAGTGCGGGCACGCCCTCCTCAGGGTGAACCACGGCCGTTAAAGTTGACCTTGGGAGCCGGTGCACCCGGGGTTTGCGCCATCGGTTCACAAGGACTCCCCGCCGGATACACTGGCGCCGACTGTGCCCGCCGTAGCCGGTCGCCAGTGCTTTCACCAGTGCTTGAGCCAGCAGCCGCTGCAACCCAGGGAGCGATGTGTCCCGCCGCCTCTTCACCTCGGAGTCCGTGACCGAGGGTCACCCCGACAAGATCGCCGACCAGATCAGCGACACCATCCTCGACGCGCTCCTCAAGGAGGACCCCTCCTCCCGCGTGGCCGTCGAGACCCTGATCACCACCGGCCTGGTGCACGTGGCCGGCGAGGTCACCACCAAGGCGTACGCGCCGATCGCCTCCCTGGTCCGCAACAAGATCCTGGAGATCGGCTACGACTCCTCCAAGAAGGGGTTCGACGGCGCCTCCTGCGGCGTCTCGGTCTCCATCGGCTCCCAGTCCCCCGACATCGCCCAGGGCGTGGACGCCGCCTACGAGGCGCGGGTCGAGGGCGACGAGGACGAGCTCGACCGCCAGGGCGCGGGCGACCAGGGCCTGATGTTCGGCTACGCCTGCGACGAGACCCCCGAGTTGATGCCGCTGCCGATCCGGCTCGCGCACCGCCTGTCCTACCGGCTCTCCGAGGTCCGCAGGAACGGCACCATCCCCTACCTGCGCCCCGACGGCAAGACCCAGGTCACCATCGAGTACGACGGCGACAAGGCCGTCCGCCTGGACACCGTGGTCGTCTCCAGCCAGCACGCCAGCGACATCGACCTCGACTCGCTGCTGGCCCCCGACATCAAGGAGTTCGTCGTCGAGGCCGAGCTGAAGGCCCTGGTCGACGAGGGCATCAAGCTCGACACCGAGGGATACCGGCTGCTGGTCAACCCCACCGGGCGGTTCGAGATCGGCGGCCCGATGGGCGACGCCGGCCTCACCGGGCGGAAGATCATCATCGACACCTACGGCGGCATGTCCCGGCACGGCGGCGGCGCGTTCTCCGGCAAGGACCCGTCGAAGGTCGACCGTTCGGCCGCCTACGCCATGCGCTGGGTCGCCAAGAACGTGGTCGCGGCCGGGCTCGCCGCCCGCTGCGAGGTCCAGGTCGCCTACGCCATCGGCAAGGCCGAGCCCGTCGGCCTCTTCGTGGAGACCTTCGGCACCGCGACCGTGCCCGCCGAGCGCATCGAGCAGGCGATCAGCGAGGTGTTCGACCTGCGCCCGGCCGCCATCATCCGGGACCTCGACCTGCTGCGCCCGATCTACGCCCAGACCGCGGCCTACGGCCACTTCGGCCGCGAGCTGCCGGACTTCACCTGGGAGCGCACCGACCGGGTCGACGCGCTGCGCGCCGCGGCCGGTCTGTAACGAGCACCGGCCGGAAACGGCACCCGGGGCCCCGCGCGGGCCCCGGGCCGTCCGAGCCGTCTGGTGTACTGGCCTGCGTGGTGGACGAGGGACGCGAGCGCGCCGCCCGGCCTGCCGGTGAGCAGCTCGCGCTGGTCAAGCCGGCCGCGGGCGGCACCGCGCCGCGCGCCAGGCCCCGCACCTGGCGCGGCGCGCCGCCGGCCGAGCGCCTGCCGGTGGCCCGCGTCCTGGTGGACAAGGGACTGGTCCACCTCGACCGGCTGTTCGACTACGTGGTGCCCGCCGCCATGGACGCCGAGGCCCAGCCCGGCGTCCGCGTCCGGGTCCGCTTCGGCGCCCGGCAGCGCGAGGGCCGCCGCGAGGGCGGCGGCCTGATCAACGGCTTCATCGTCGAGCGCCGCGCCGACAGCGACTTCCCCGGCGTCCTCGCCCCGCTCGCCCAGGTCCTGTCCACCGAACGCGTGCTGGACCCGGAGCTGCTGCGGCTGTGCCGCGCCGTCGCCGACCGGTACGCCGGGGCCCTCGCCGACGTGGTGCAGCTCGCCGTCCCGCCCCGGATGGCCCGCGCCGAGCGGCAGCCCTCCGCCGCGCCGGCCGGGCCGCCCGAGGCCCCCGGCCCCGGCGGCTGGACGCGCTACCCGCACGGCCCGGCGTTCCTCACCGCGCTGGCCAGGGGCGACGCCCCCCGCGCGGTGTGGACCGCGCTGCCGGGACCGCACTGGCCCGACGAGCTGGCCCGCGCCCTGGCCACCGCCCTGGCGGCCGGGCGCGGCGGGCTCGCCGTGCTGCCCGACGGCCGGGCCGCCGCCCGCGTCGACGCCGCCCTCACCGCGCTGCTCGGCACCGGCCACCACGTGCTGCTCACCGCCGACGCGGGCCCCGAGGCGCGCTACCGGCGCTGGCTCGCCGTCAGCCGGGGCGCCGTCCGCTGCGTCGTCGGCACCCGGGCCGCGATGTTCGCCCCGGTCCGCGGCCTCGGCCTCGCCGCGATCTGGGACGACGGCGACGAGGCGCACCGCGACGACCGTGCCCCCCACCCGCACGCCCGCGAGGTGCTGGTGCTGCGGGCCGCCCACGAGGGCGCGGCCGTGCTGCTCGGCGGCCACGCCCACACGGCGGAGGCCGCCCAGCTGGTGGAGACCGGCTGGGCCCGGCCGCTCGCCGCCGGACGGGACACCGTCCGCGCCACCGCGCCGCTGGTCCGCACGGTCGGCGGCGAGGACGAGGCGCGCGACCCGGCCGCCCGCTCCGCCCGGCTGCCCAGCCTGGCCTGGCAGGCGCTGCGCGACGGGCTGGCCCGTGGCCCGGTCCTGGTGCAGGTGCCGCGCCGGGGCTACGCCCCCCGGCTGGCCTGCGCCCGCTGCCGCGCCCCGGCCCGCTGCGGCCGGTGCCACGGCCCGCTGGCCGCCGTCGGGCCGGACGAGGCGCTGCGCTGCGGCTGGTGCGGCACCGAGGCGCCCGGCTGGCACTGCGAGGAGTGCGGCGGCGGGCGGCTGCGGGCCGTCGTGGTCGGGGCCCGGCGCACCGCCGAGGAGCTGGGCCGCGCGTTCCCCGCCGTTCCGGTCCGCACCTCGGGCCGCGACCACGTGCTGGACACCGTGCCGGACCGGCCCGCGCTGGTCGTCAGCACGCCCGGCGCCGAGCCGGTGCCCGAGGGGCCGGGCTACGCGGCGGCGCTGCTGCTCGACGGCTGGGCGCTGCTCGGCCGCCCCGACCTGCGGTCGGGCGAGGAGGCGCTGCGCCGCTGGCTCAACGCCGCCGCGCTGGTCCGCCCGCACGGCGAGGGCGGCACGGTGGTCGTGCTGGCCGAGCCCACCCTGCGCCCGGTGCAGTCCCTGGTGCGCTGGGATCCGGCCGGGCACGCCGTGCGGGAGCTGGCCGACCGCGCGGTCCTGGGCTTCCCGCCCGTCTCGCGGATGGCCGCCGTGAGCGGCCCGCCCGAGGCGGTGGCGGCGCTGCTCGCCGCCGCGCGGCTGCCGCCCGCCGCCGAGGTGCTGGGCCCGGTGCCGCTGCCCGTCACCGAGCCGGGCCGGCCCCGCCGTACGGGCGAACCACCGCCGGGGGAGCGGTGGGAGCGGGCGCTGATCCGGGTGCCGCCCGGCAGCGGCGGCCCGCTCGCCGCGGCGCTGAAGACGGCGCAGGCCGCCCGCCTCGCCCGGCACGACGGCGCACCGGCCTGGGTGCGCATGGACCCGCCCGACATCGGCTGACGGGCGTCCGGCCCGCGCGGACGGCGGGGGAAGGGGCGCGCGTCAGCCGCTGCGCTGCCCGGGCAGCGCCCCCGCCCCCGGCCTGGCCGCCTCGCCGCCCAGTGGCTGGCCCGGCCGTGGGGGCACCGGCCGCGCCGGGGGCGCGCCCGTGGTCACGGGCACCTCCGGCCGCACGCCCTCGCGGGCGCCGGGCGCCTGCGCCCCGGCGCGCCGCGCGCCGTACCTGCGGTGCACCGCCTGTTTGGTGACGCCGAGGGCCGAGCCCACCGCGTCCCAGGAGAAGCCGAGGGAACGGTCGAAGTCGACGGCGGCCGTCACCAGGGCCTCCACACTGTCCCGGAGTTCCTGGGCGAGCCGCACGGTCGGGGCGGGGGCCCGCCCGTACACCACGAAGCCGGCCGACGGGCCGGTCCTTCGCGGACGGTAGACGTTGCCGAGCTGGGCGGTCAGCGTGCGCAGGGCGTCCACCTGTCGGCGGACCCGCTCGATGTCCCGCACCAGCAGATGCAGGCTGGCCCGTGCCTGAGCGTCAGGGGTGGCGTGGTCGGCCATGAACAAGCCTCTCGAACCGGCGTCAAGGAAGCGGGCCGAAAGTCGGCCCATTGCGGTCAATCTGCCTTGACCAACGCGCCACCGGTCGCCGGAGTCACGCTGATGGGGCGCGCCGTCAACTCATGGGAGCGCACGGGAAGTCGTACGCCCCTCGCGCCCGCCCTCCCAGCGCCGCCCCGCGCCCGGGCCGTAGACTTCTGCCCACGCCCCCCGGACCGCACCGCCCACGAACGGATCAGGTGACACACGCACGATGAGGCTCGTTTTCGCCGGCACTCCGGAGGTCGCCGTCCCCGCCCTGGACGCCCTGCTCGCGTCCGACCGCCACGAGGTCGTGGCGGTCGTCACCCGGCCCGACGCGCCGGCCGGCCGCGGGCGGCGCCTGGCGCCGAGCCCGGTGGCCGAGCGGGCCCGCGAGGCGGGCATCGAGATCCTCCGCCCGGCCCGGCCGCGCGAGCCGGAGTTCCTGGACCGGCTGCGGGCCATCGCGCCCGACTGCTGCCCGGTCGTCGCGTACGGTGCCCTGCTGCCCAGGGCCGCCCTCGACATCCCCCGCCACGGCTGGGTCAACCTGCACTTCTCGCTGCTGCCCGCCTGGCGCGGCGCCGCGCCCGTGCAGCACGCGGTGCTGGCCGGGGACGAGGTCACCGGCGCCACCACGTTCCTCATCGAGGAGGGCCTGGACTCCGGGCCGGTGTACGGCGTCCTCACCGAGCGGGTCCGCCCCGACGACACCAGCGGCGACCTGCTCACCCGGCTCGCGCTCGCCGGGTCCGGGCTGCTGGCGGCGACCATGGACGGCATCGAGGACGGCACCCTGAAGGCCGTTCCGCAGCCCGCCGAGGGCGTCACCACCGCCCCCAAGCTCTCCGTCGAGGACGCCGCCGTCGACTGGGCCGCCCCCGCCCTGCGCGTGGACCGGCTGGTGCGCGCCTGCACCCCCGCGCCCGGCGCGTGGACCGTCTTCCGCGGTGAGCGGCTGAAGCTGCGGCAGGTCCGGCTCGCCCCGGACGTCACCGGCCTGGCCCCCGGCGAGCTGGCGGCCGACAAGCACACCGTGCGGGTCGGCACCGGATCGCACGCCGTGGAGCTGGCCTGGGTGCAGCCGCAGGGCAAGCGGCCCATGCCCGCCGCCGACTGGGCAAGGGGCGTCCGCGTCGCCCCCGGCGAGCGGCTCGGCGGGTAGACGCCGGGCCGCGGGGCCGCCCCCCGGGGCGGCCGTACCCTGGAGAATCCACCGTCCCGTCTGCCGAAAGTGACCGTTCCGTGAGCAGCCGGCCGCGCCGCCAGCCCAGGCCCTACCGCCGTCCCCAGAAGGACCCGGTCCGGATCCTCGCCTACGACGCGCTGCGCGCGGTGGACGAGCGCGGCGCCTACGCCAATCTCGTGCTGCCGCCGCTGCTGAACCGGGCCAGGGCGGCGGGCACCCTCGACGCCAGGGACGCCGCCCTCGCCACCGAGCTGGTCTACGGCACCCTGCGCCGCCAGGGCACCTACGACGCGGTGCTGGCCGCGTGCGTGGACCGGCCGCTGCGCGAGGTGGACCCACCGGTGCTCGACGTGCTGTCGCTCGGCGCGCACCAGCTCCTCGGCACCCGCATCCCCAGCCACGCCGCGGTGAGCTCGGCCGTGGAGCTGGCCCGCTGCGTGCTGGGCGACGGGCGGGCGAAGTTCGTCAACGCGGTGCTGCGCAAGGTCGCGGCCCGCGACCTCGACGGCTGGGTGGAGGAGCTGGCGCCGCCCTACGAGGCGGACGCCGAACGGCACCTGGCCCTGCGGCACGCGCACCCGCGCTGGGTCGTCTCCGCCCTGTGGGACGCGCTCGGCGGCGGCCGGGAGGGCATCGAGGCCCTGCTCGCCGCCGACAACGAACGCCCGCACGTCACCCTCGCCGCCCGGCCCGGCCGCTCCACCCCCGCCGAACTGCTCGCCGCCGCCCCGCACGCCGAGCCGGGCCGCTGGTCGCCGTACGCGGTGCGGCTCGCCGAGGGCGGCGAACCGGGCGCGCTCGACGCGGTCGCCGAGGGGCGGGCCGGCGTCCAGGACGAGGGCAGCCAGTTGGTGGCCCTGGCCCTGGCGGGCGCGCCGCTGACCGGGTCCGACGCCCGCTGGCTGGACGGCTGCGCCGGCCCCGGCGGCAAGGCGGCGCTGCTGGCCGCGCTGGCCGCCGAGCGCGGCGCCTCGCTGCTCGCCGCCGAGAAGCAGCCGCACCGGGCCCGGCTGGTCGCCCGCGCGCTGGAGGGCAACCCCGGCCCCGCGCACGTCGTCGTCGCCGACGGCACCCGCCCGGCCTGGCGGCCCGGCACGTTCGACCGGGTGCTGGTCGACGTGCCGTGCACCGGCCTGGGCGCGCTGCGCCGCCGCCCCGAGGCGCGCTGGCGGCGCACGCCGGAGGACGTCGAGGGGCTGACGGCCCTTCAGCGGGAGCTGCTGCGCGGCGCGCTGGCCGCCGCCCGGCCCGGCGGCGTCGTCGGGTACGCGACCTGCTCGCCGCACCTGGCCGAGACCCGGCTGGTCGTCAGGGACGTGCTCAAGGGGCTGACGGACACCGGCGCGGAGTGGATCGACGCCCGCCCGCTGCTGCCCGGCGTGCCGGACCTCGGCGACGGCCCCGACGTCCAGTTGTGGCCGCACCTGCACGGCACCGACGCGATGTACCTCGCGCTGCTGCGGCGCACGTCGTGAGGGCGGCGGACCTGAACGTGTGTACGCGTCCCGGGTCCGGCTGCTGAATACTGAGCGCATGGCTCAGATCAATCCCAGCATGCTGTCCGCCGATTTCGCGCGTCTCGCCGAGGAGGCCGCGGCCGTCAAGGGGGCCGACTGGCTCCACATCGACGTCATGGACAACCACTTCGTGCCCAACCTGACGCTCGGGCTGCCCGTCGTCGAATCCCTCGTCAAGGCCACGGACACACCGCTGGACTGCCATCTGATGATCGAGGACCCGGACCGGTGGGCGCCGGCCTACGCGGAGGCGGGGGCCGGTTCGGTCACCTTCCACGTCGAGGCCGCCGCGGCGCCCGTCCGGCTGGCCCGCGAGATCCGCGCGAAGGGCGCGCGCGCCTCGCTGGCGCTGAAACCGGCCACCCCGATCGAGCCCTACGAGGATCTGCTGCCCGAACTGGACATGATTCTGGTGATGACGGTCGAACCCGGTTTCGGGGGGCAGGCGTTCCTCGACATCATGCTGCCGAAGATCCGGCGCACCCGGCGGCTCATCGAGCGTCACGGGCTGCCGCTGTGGCTCCAGGTCGACGGCGGCGTCTCCGCTGACACGATCGAGCGATGCGCCGAGGCGGGGGCGGACGTGTTCGTGGCCGGATCGGCCGTGTACGGCGCGGACGACCCGGCCGCGGCGGTGCGCGCCCTGCGCGAGCGCGCCGAGCAGGCCGCCGCCCGCCCCACGTCCGGGTGAACACCAGTCGTCGATCCGGTTCCACGCTCTGCTCACGGCGCAAGACAAGGATCAGCGCCCCTGCGGATCTGCGAGGATGAACGTGCAGAACGTGAGCGGGGACACAAGAGCCGGAGGACAGTGAGGTGAGTGCGGTGCAGACCGGGAGGTCAGCCACGCGGATGGGGCCCGCCGAGCTCATGCAGGCGGCGGCGATGGCGCGCCGCTTCTACTTGGAGGGCAAGTCCAAGATCCAGATCGCGGACGAATTCGGGGTCAGCCGCTTCAAGGTCGCCCGTGTGCTGGAGTCCGCCGTGGAGCACGACCTGGTGCGCATCGAGATCCGGGTCCCCGCCGAGCTGGACGCCGAGCGTTCCGACGCGCTGCGGGCCCGTTACGGCCTGCGGCACGTCGTGGTCGCCGAATCTCCTTCCGAGGCGGCGGACGACACCCCCGACCCGGAGCATCTGGGCGAGGTGGCCGCGGAGTTGCTGGGGGAGCTGGTGGCCGAGGGGGACGTGCTCGGGCTGGCCTGGGGGCGCTCGACGATTCACATGGCGGCGGCGCTGCGGGAGTTGCCGCCGTGCACGGTGGTGCAGCTGACCGGCGTGTACGACGCGGGCACGGCGGAGCGCGGCTCGGTCGAGGCGGTCCGGCGGGCGGCGGCGGTCTCCGGGGGCGCCGCGCACCCGATCTACGCGCCGATGCTGCTGCCCGACCCGGGGACGGCGGCGGCGCTGCGCAGACAGCCGGGGATCGCGGCGGCCTTCGAGTATTTCGACAAGGTCACCATCGCCGCGGTCTCGATCGGCTCGTGGGAGAAGGGCATCTCGACCGTGCACGACATGCTCGGCAAGGACGAGCGCGAGCACTACGCGTCGCTGGGGGTCGCGGCGGAGATGTCCGCCCACCTCTTCGCGGCGGACGGCCGCCGTATCGGGCGGGACCTGGGGGAGCGCTGCATCACCGTGGAGGCCGAGCGGCTGCGCCGCGTGCCCGAGGTGGTCGCGATCGCGGGGGGCCGGCGCAAGGCGGACGCGATCGGCGCCGTGCTGCGGTCCGGGCTGGTCACCAGCCTGGTCACGGACACCACGGCCGCCGACCGCCTGCTGTCCCAGCCCCCGGGCCGCCGCCCCGCCCTCGACCGGGCGGACCCGGACGAGTAGGGCGACGAGCCGGGAGCACCACCGGGTGGGGGAACGGCGGCCGGGCCGACGTGTCCGCGGGGGACACGGCCGATACGGCCGCCGTCACGGCTCAGACGGCCCGCGCCGTCTCGCCGAGCTGCTCGCGGACGGGGTTGATGATCTCGTCCGCCGCCCAGCGGGCCGCGCCCTCCGGGTACGGCGGACGCAGGCTCAGCACGATGTGGGTGGCGCCCGCCTCGACGAATTCCAGGACCAGGGCGCGGGTGGCGGCCGGGTCGTCGTAGACGGCGTGGGTCTGCACCGAGCGCGTGATCTCGGCCGGGTCGCGGCCGATGGCGGCGCAGTGCTCGTCGAGGACCCGGTTGCGGTCGCGGACGACGTCCACGCTGTTGTGCGGCGGGCCCGAGATGTTCCAGATGTCGGCGTGCTCGGCCACCACGCGCAGGGTCCGCCGGCCCGCGCCGCCGATCACCAGCGGCGGGCGGCGGACCGGCCGCGGGAAGCAGGTGGCCCCCTTCAGCTCGTAGAAGCGGCCGGAGAAGTCCACCTCGTCCTCCGTCCACAGCCGCCGCAGGATGGCGCACGCCTCGCCCAGCCGGGCCACGGCGTCGGCCGGCGCGTGCAGGTCGATGCCGAACGCCTCGTACTCGGCCGCCGCCGGGGTGGGCCCGGACGCCAGCCGGGTGCCGCCGGCGCCGATGCCGACCGTCAGCCGCCCGCCCGCGATGTGGTCCACCGTGGCCGCCATCTTCGCCAGCACGGCCGGCGGCCGTACCGGGGCGCCGCTCACCAGCACGCCCAGGCCGAGGCGCTCGGTCCGCGCGGCCAGCGCCGACAGGAGCGTCCACCCCTCCAGCACCGGCCCGTCCTTCCGCGCGAACAGCGGGACCATGTGATCCCACACCCACGCGTGCTCGATCTCGGGAATGGCGTCCGCCTCCTGCCACACCCGCAGGACGTCGTTCCACGTCGTGTACGCCGGAGTCGTCTTGATTCCGAAGCTCAGCCGTCCGCGATCCTCCACCGTCATGACCGGTCCCCTTCCCCTCGCGCTGCACGGTTCCGTGCTTCATCAACTACCGTTGCCCAGCTAACGATGCGCTCCGCGCGGGGCTCGCCCGCATGCACGAATTCCTCACGGTCTCCATGCGCCGGGGAAAGGATCATCACCCCGGGGCGGTGAACGGCTCGGCCCTCCGCTCCGGAATGGGCGATACTGGGCACAGGAGCCGCAGCTCCCCACCCGCCAGATCCGCACACAGCAGGTGAGAGAGCGAGCGAGCAGGCATGAGATTCCTCAACGACTCGGCGCCGGCGTACGACCTGACGTACGACGACGTCTTCATGGTCCCCAACCGGTCCGCCGTCGTCTCCCGGCAGGACGTCGACCTGGCCACCCCGGACGGCACCGGCACCACCATCCCGATCGTCGTGGCCAACATGACCGCCGTCGCCGGGCGGCGCATGGCCGAGACGGTGGCCCGCCGCGGCGGACTGGCCGTCATCCCGCAGGACATCCCGCTCGACGTCGTCACCGAGGTCATCGGCTGGATCAAGCGCCGCCATCTGGTGCTGGACACCCCGATCGTCCTGGCCCCCACCCAGACGGTCGCCGACGCGCTGTCCCTGCTGCCCAAGCGGGCGCACGGCGCGGGCGTCGTGGTCTCCGACGAGCGGCCGGTCGGCATCGTCACCGAGGCGGACCTGACCGGCGTCGACCGCTTCACGCAGGTGAGCGAGGTCATGTCGAAGGACCTGCTGCTGCTCGACGCGGGCATGGACCCGCGCGAGGCGTTCACCACGCTGGACACCGCCCACCGCAAGATCGCCCCGGCCGTGGGGCCGGACGGGCGGCTGGCGGGCATCCTCAGCCGCAAGGGCGCGCTGCGGGCCACCCTGTACACCCCGGCCACCGATGCGGGCGGCCGGCTGCGCGTCGCGGCGGCCGTCGGCATCAACGGCGACGTCGTGGGCCGGGCCAAGGCGCTGCTGGACGCGGGCGTGGACACCCTGGTGGTGGACACCGCGCACGGGCACCAGGAGACGATGATCGCCACCCTGCGGGCGGTGCGCGGCCTGGACCCGCGCGTCCCGGTGGTGGCGGGGAACGTGGTCTCGGCCGAGGGCACCCGCGACCTCATCGAGGCGGGCGCGGACATCGTCAAGGTCGGGGTCGGTCCGGGCGCCATGTGCACGACGCGGATGATGACCGGGGTGGGCCGGCCGCAGTTCTCGGCGGTGCTCGAATGCGCGGCCGAGGCGCGGAAGTCCGGCAAGCACGTCTGGGCCGACGGCGGGGTGCGGCACCCGCGCGACGTGGCGATGGCGCTGGCCGCGGGCGCGTCGAACGTGATGATCGGCTCGTGGTTCGCGGGGACGTACGAGTCGCCCGGCGACCTCCAGCAGGCGGCCGACGGGCGGCTGTACAAGGAGAGCTTCGGCATGGCCTCCGCCCGCGCCGTGCGCAACCGCACGTCCGAGGAGTCGCCGTACGACCGGGCACGCAAGGGGCTGTTCGAGGAGGGCATCTCCACCTCCCGGATGTTCCTGGACCCGGCCCGGCCCGGCGTGGAGGACCTGATCGACTCGATCATCGCGGGCGTCCGCTCGGCCTGCACCTACGCGGGGGCGGCCACGCTGGAGGAGTTCGCCGAGAACGCGGTCGTCGGCGTGCAGAGCGCCGCCGGGTACGCCGAGGGGCAGCCGCTGCACGCGAGCTGGCAGTAAGGGGAGCGGCAACCCCGGCGCGCGGTGCGCGCGTTGCCCGTGTGACGCCCCGGGCGCGCGCCGCGCGCCGCGCGCCCGGAGCGGGGGCGCGCGGGTGACGCGCGTCGACCGCGCGCGGCCTGCTTTTTCACGGCTCGTCAACTCTTGTGCACTACGACGCCGTTGAGAGGTCCTTCCCGGCTGCTTAGCTCTGGTCCCGGACCCTGCGGCCCGTTCGCGCGGGCCGCCTGATCTCCGGAGGACCGCATGCGCACCCGCCAACGGCTCGCCACCGCTCTGTCCGCGTCCGTTCTCGCCCTCGGCGCCGTCGGGGTCTCGGCCTCCCCGGCCACCGCCGCGCCCGCCGACAAGCCGCAGGTGCTGTCCAGCTGGACGCAGACCAGCGCCACCAGTTACAGCGCCTGGCTCGCGGCCCGCGACAACCAGTCCGCCTGGTCGGCCTACGCGTTCGACTGGAGCACCGACTACTGCTCCTCGTCGCCGGACAACCCGTTCGGCTTTCCCTTCAGGCTGTCATGTGCGCGACATGACTTCGGGTACCGGAACCACAAGGCCGCGGGTACCTTCGACGCCAACAAGTCCCGCCTCGACGACGCCTTCCACGCCGACCTGAAGCGGGTCTGCGACGGCTACTCCGGAGCCACCGAGGCGTCCTGCGACGCCACCGCGTGGACGTACTACCAGGCCGTCAAGACCTTCGGCTGAGCCGGGTGCCGGGAACCCCTCGGGCTCAGCCGAGGGGTTCGCCCGCGCCCCGCGCGGCCTTCCGCCCCGACGCCACCGGCGTGCTCCCGCGCGGGGCGCCCAGCACCCCGGCGGCCACCACCAGCACCACCGTGGCCGCCGTCACCACGGCGAATGACACCCGCAGCGACGACACCTCCCCGATCAGGCCGACCAGCGTCGGGGCGGCGAGCCCGGTGCTGTACGTGATCGTCGCCACGCCCGCGATCGCCTGACTGGGGTTCGGCCCGCTGCGGCCCGCCGCGGCGAACGCCAGCGGGATCACCACCGCGATGCCCACGCCCAGCAACCCGAAGCCCGCGATGCCCTGCGCCGGGGTCCGGGCCGTCACCACCAGCAGGCCGCCCAGGACGGCGAGCGTGCCGCTCGCCCGTACCGTCCGCACCGGGCCGAACCGGCGCACCGCCACGTCACCGGCGAGCCGGGTCACGGCCATGGCGCAGGCGAACGCCGTGTAACTGGCCGCCGCCACGGTCGTCGAGGCGCCGGTGATCTCCTCCAGGTAGACGCCCGACCAGTCACCGCTGCCGCCCTCGGCCAGGATCGCGGCCATCCCCACCATGCCGATCAGCAGCGCCGAGCGGGGCGGCAGCGCGAAGTGCGGCGGCGGCGCCGCGTCCGGCTCGGCGCGCACGTCGAGCAGGCCGCGGGTGGCGGGCCAGGCCGCGGCGGCCAGGGCCAGGGCCGCGAGCCCCAGGTGGACCCGGGCGTCGAGCCCCGCGTGCACCGCGGCCACGCCCGCCGCCGCGCCCAGCAGCGTGCCGACGCTCCACACCCCGTGCAGCCCGGACATGATCGAGCGCCCGTGGTGGTTCTCCACCTCCACGCCCTGGGCGTTCATCGCCACGTCCGCCATCCCGGCCGTCACGCCGAAGACGGTGAGAGCCGCGCAGAGCGTCACCAGGGAGGGCGCCGGCGCGGGGAGCGCGAGCGACGCGCACCACAGCGCGAGCAGTCCCCGCATGGCGGCCAGCGCCCCGAAGCGGTGAATGATCCGGCTCGCGAGCGGCCCCCCGAGGGAGGCGCCGATCGCGGGGAACGCGAGCGCCAGGCCGAGCGAGGCCGTGCTGAGGTCCAGGTGCTCCTTGAGCCACGGGATGCGCGTCGCGAAGCTGCCCTGGGCCGCGCCGTGCAGGGCGAAGACAGCGCTCACCGCGACGCGGGCGCGGCGTACGGCCGCCGGTCCGGGGGCGGCGGCGGGGTGCGGCAGCGGCATGGGCGTTCCCGATTCCTGTGAGTGCCGGAGCGGACCTGAACGGATTGTCGATAAACTATCAGGAAGCCTTACTGATAAAAAGTCTGCGAGGATGCCCGCATGACCACCGCGCGCACCGCGTCGCCGCGTACGGCCCGCGCCATCAACGACCGCATCGCCCTGGAACTCCTCGCCGAGCATGGCCCGTTGACCGCCTCCCGGCTCCGCGAGCTGACCGGCCTGTCCCGGCCCAGCGTCGCCGACGTGCTGGAACGCCTCGGCCACGGCGGCCTCGTCACCGTCGTCGGCGAGGCGGGGGAGGACCGGCGCGGCCCCAACGCCCGGCTCTACGGGCTGGTCGCCGGGCGCGCGCACGTCGCCGCGTTCGACGTCCGCACCGGCGGCGTCACGTTCACCCTGGCGGACCTGACCGGCCGGACCGTCGGCGGCGGCGCGGTCCCCCTGCGCGCGGCCGGCGGGCGCGGCATCGTCCCCGCCGTCCTCGACGCGCTGCGCGACGCCCTGCGGGAGGCCGGCGTGCCCGCCGTGCACACCGCCGTGGTCGGCGCCCCCGGCCTCGCGGACCCGGCCACCGGGCTGCTGCGCCCGTTCACCTCGCTGCCCGCGTGGCACGCCGACCTGCTCGCCGCCCTGCGCGAACGGCTCGCCGCCCCCGTCCTGGTGGAGAACGAGGTCAACCTCGCCGGCATCGCCGAGCACCGGCTCGGCGCCGTCCGCGACCGTGACACCTTCGTGCTGCTGTGGATCGGCCACGGCATCGGCGCCGCCGTCGTCCTCGACGGCGCCCTGCGCCGCGGCGCCTCCGGCGGCGCTGGCGAGGTCGGCTTCCTGCCCATGCCCGGCACCGGCGGCCTGCCCTCCGCCACCGACTGCGACGGCGGGCTGCACGGGCTGGCCGGCAGCGCCGCCGTCTGCGCCCTGGCCCGCGCGCACGGCCTGCCCGCCGGCGAGGCCGCCGACGCCCCGGCCGCCGAGGCCGCCGTGCGCCTGGCCGCGGCCGACGACACCGGGCCGCGCGCCGCGTTCCTCGACGAGCTGGCCGAACGCGTCGCCGTCGCCATCGCCGGCGTCGTCGCCGTCCTCGACCCCGGCACCGCCGTCCTCGGCGGCGAGGTCGGCCGGGCCGGCGGCGCCGCCCTCGCCGGCCGCGTCGCGCGCCGGCTGCGCTCGCTGTCCCCGCTGGAGACCGAGGTGCGCGCGGCGACCGTCACCGGCAGCCCGGTGCTCAGCGGCGCCCTGCTCACCGCGCTGGGCGCCACCCGCGGCGAACTCTTCGGCACCGCGGGCCTGTCGGGCTGAGCCGGTCCGGCCCGCGCGCCCGCTGTGAGTCGCCCCACAGCGCCGGGTGCGCCGCGGCCGGTTCATGGCACACTGGTTCCCGTACCAGTGACGTAGCGCACTCCGGGGTCGGTGAAATTCCGAACCGGCGGTTATAGTCCGCGACCCGTCCGCTGCCAGCGGCCGGTTGACCAGGTGGAATTCCTGGACCGACGGTCAAAGTCCGGATGGGAGGCAGTGCGCGGCGGAGCGGGCCCGGCATGCCGTGGCCGTGGCCATCCCTGTGCGGGTGGTCGCGCGTCCCAACGCCCCCGGTCCCGGTGTTCTCCGCCGAGATCCCAGCGCCCCGGAGCCGTGCCCGACCAGGCAGGAGGATCCGGTGGCCGCCCCCGTCGCAGCGCCCCGCGCCGGCCGTGAGGCCGAGACCGACGCCATGCGCCGCGCCGTCGCGCTCTCCGCCCGCGGCCTCGGCGCCACCAGCCCCAACCCCGTCGTCGGCTGCGTCGTCCTCGACGCCACCGGGAAGCCGGTGGGCGAGGGCTGGCACCAGCGGGCCGGCGGCCCCCACGCGGAGATCCACGCGCTGGCCGCGGCGGGCGACGCCGCCCGCGGCGGCACCGCGCTCGTCACCCTCGAACCCTGCAACCACACCGGCCGCACCGGCCCCTGCGCCCAGGCCCTCGTCGCCGCCGGGATCGCCCGCGTCGTGTACGCCGTGGCCGACCCCAACCCGCGGGCGGCGGGCGGCGCGGCCACCCTGGCCGCGGCTGGCGTCGAGGTCGAGGCGGGCCTGCTCGCCGAGGAGGCCGCCGCCGTCAACGCCGCCTGGCTGACCTCCGTCCGGCGCGGCCGGCCCCACGTGCGCTGGAAGTACGCCGCCACCCTCGACGGCCGCACCGCCGCGGCCGACGGCACCAGCCGCTGGATCACCTCCGCCGCCTCCCGCGCCGACGTCCACCGGCTGCGCGCCGAGTCCGACGCCGTGCTCGTCGGCTCCGGCACCGCCCGCGCCGACGACCCGCACCTCGCCGTGCGCGGCGTCCCCGGCGCCCGCCAGCCGCTGCGCGTCGTCGCCGACACCGAGGCCACCGCCGTGGCCCCCGGCGCCCGGGTGCTGGACGGCGCCGCGCCCACCCTCGTCGCCGTCGCCGACGACGTGCCGGAGGAACGCGCCGCCCGTCTCGCCGACCGCGCCGAGGTGGTCCGGCTGCCCCGCGCCGCGCACGGCCGCGGCCTCGACGTCGCCGCCCTGCTCGCCGCCCTGTACGCGCGGCAGGTCCGCTCCGTGCTGCTGGAGGGCGGCGCCACCCTGGCCGGCGCCTTCGCCGCCGCCGGGGCCATCGACGAGGTCACAGGCTATCTCGCCCCCGCCCTCCTCGGCGGCGGCCCGCACGCCCTGGCCGACGCCGGAATCACCACCATCGCCGACGCGTTGCGGCTGCGCGTCACCGACGTGACCCGGGTCGGTCCCGACGTACGGATCACCGCCGTCCCCGCCACCCCCCATGAGGAGCGCTGAGTGTTCACCGGAATCATCGAAGAGCTGGGCGAGGTCACCGCCGTCGAGCAGACCGGCGACTCGGCCCGGCTGCGGCTGCGCGGCCCCCTCGTCACCGAGGGAGCCGCCCACGGCGATTCCATCGCCGTCAACGGCGTCTGCCTGACCGTCGTGGACACCGGCGGCGGCGAGTTCACCGCCGACGTGATGGCCGAGACTCTCAGCCGTTCCAGCCTCGGCGCCCTGGTCCCCGGCTCCCGCGTCAACCTGGAGCGCCCCATGGCGCTCGGCGGGCGCCTCGGCGGCCACCTCGTCCAGGGCCACGTGGACGGCACCGGCACCATCCTCGACCGCGCCCCCGGCGACCAGTGGGAGATCGTCACCGTCTCGCTGCCCGCCGGGCTCGCCCGCTACGTGGTGGAGAAGGGGTCCATCACCGTGGACGGCGTCAGCCTCACCGTGGTCGACGCCGCCGACGACCGCTTCACCGTCAGCCTCATCCCCACCACCCTGGCCCTCACCACCCTCGGCCTGAAGCAGCCGGGCGACCCGGTGAACCTGGAGGTGGACGTCCTGGCCAAGTACGTCGAACGGCTCCTCGCCCACGGCACCGCCCCGCGCGGCACCGGGGCCGGGGCGGGAGCGGGGCTCCCGTGAGCGTCGTCGACCGGCTCGACGCCACGGTCTTCACCGCGTTCGGGCAGGACGTCATCTGGTCCGACATGCTCGGCAACGTCGCCGGGCTCGCCGCCCTCGCCCTCGGCTGGCGGCGCTCCCTGCTCACCTGGCCCGTGCAGCTCCTGTCCGGCCTGATCCTGGTCACCGCCTACGCCTCCGCCGACCTCGGCGGGGGAGTGGGCAAACAGCTCCTGGTCATCGCCGTCGCCGGGTGGGGCTGGTGGCAGTGGAGCCGCGGCCGGGACGGCTCGGCGGACGGCCAGGTCGCCGTCCGGTTCGCCACCTGGCGGGAGCGCGCCGCGCTGGCCGGCGCCGCCGCCGCGGGGACGCTCGCCGTCGGCGGGCTGTTCACCGCCTACCCCGGTCTGTCCTGGAACCCCTGGCCCGACGCCTACATCTTCGTCGGCACCCTGGTCGCCATGATCGCCCAGGCCCGTGGCCTGGTCGAGTTCTGGTTCGCCTGGCTGCTCGTGGACCTGGTCGGCGTCCCGCTGGCCTTCGACAGCGGCCTGGCCTTCTCCGCCCTCGTCTACGTCGTCTACCTCGTCCTCGTCCTGTGGGGCATGCGCGACTGGTGGCTGCGATCCCGCAGCGCCGCGCCACGGCCCGCCTGGGAAGGAGCAGCAGCATGACCGCCAGAGAGAACACCGCCGTCCCGGCCACGGCCGCCGAGCCGCCGCTGGACCCGATCGAGCGCGCGATCGCCGACATCGCCCTCGGCCGCCCGGTGGTCGTCGTCGACCGCGCCGACCGCGAGAACGAGGGCGACCTCGTGATGGCGGCCGAGCTGATCACCCCCGAGATCGTGGCCTTCATGATGAGCGAGTGCCGCGGCCTGATCTGCGTGCCCATGGAGCCGGAGGACATCGAACGGCTCGACCTGCCGCAGATGGTGGAGAAGAACACCGAGTCGATGAGCACCGCCTTCACCGTCTCGGTCGACGCCACCGCCGCGCACGGCGTCGGCACCGGCATCTCCGCCGCCGACCGCGCCACCACCATCCGGCTGCTCGCCGACCCGGCCGCCGTTCCCGCCGACTTCGCCCGCCCCGGCCACGTCTTCCCGCTGCGCGCCCGCACCGGGGGCGTCCTGGTCCGCGAGGGCCACACCGAGGCCGGCGTCGACCTGGCCCGGCTGGCCGGCCTGCGCCCCGCCGCCGTCGTGGTCGAGATCGCCGCCGAGGACGGCACCATGCTCCGCCTGCCCGAGCTGCGTTCCTTCGCCCGCAGGCACGGCCTGGCGATCGTCTCCATCGAGGACCTGATCGCCTACCGCCGCGCCGCCGGCGAGGAGGCCATGCCCTCCGTGCGGCGCGAGGCCGCCATCACGCTGCCCACCGTCCACGGCGACTTCCGCGCCTACGGCTACCGTTCCGCCGCCGACGGCGTCGAGCACATCGCCCTGGTCGCCGGGGACCTCGGGGACGGCGAGGACGTGCTGGTCCGGGTCCACTCCGAGTGCCTCACCGGCGACGTGTTCGGCTCCCGGCGCTGCGACTGCGGGCCCCAGCTGCGGGCCTCGCTGGACCGGATACAGGCCGAGGGCCGCGGCGTGGTGCTCTACCTGCGCGGGCACGAGGGCCGGGGCATCGGCCTGCTGTCCAAGCTGCGCGCCTACGAGCTGCAGGAGCGCGGCCGGGACACCCTCGACGCCAACCTGGAGCTCGGCCTGCCCGCCGACGCCCGCGACTACGCCGCCGGTGCGCGGATCCTGGCCGACCTCGGCGTACGCTCCCTGCGGCTGGTGACGAACAACCCGGAGAAGGCCGCCGCGCTCGCCCGGCACGGGCTGCTCGTCACCGGCCGCGAGCCGTCCCCCGTGCCGGCCGGCGAGCACAACCTCCGCTACCTGCGGACCAAGCGCGACCGGATGGGCCACGACCTGCCGTGGCTCGACGCGGCCCCGGTCCCGGCCTGCGGCAATCAGTGACCATCCCCCAACCCCGGACGAGGAACGAGGAGTAGACGAGTGAGCGGCAAGGGCGCCCCGGAGCTGACCACGATCGACGGCGCGGATCTGCGCGTGGGCGTGGTGGCCGCCCAGTGGCACAAGACGGTGATGGACGGACTCGTCGCGGGCGCCCTGCGCGCGCTGGAGGAGTACGGGGTGCCCGGCCACACCCTGGTGCGGGTCCCGGGCAGCTTCGAACTGCCGGTCGCCGCGCGGACCCTGGCCGCCCGCGGCTACGACGCCGTCGTCGCGCTCGGCGTCGTCATCCGCGGCGGCACCCCGCACTTCGACTACGTCTGCCAGGGCGTCACCCAGGGCCTGACCCAGGTCGGCGTGGACACCGGCGTCCCCGTCGGCTTCGGCGTCCTGACCTGCGACACCGAGGAGCAGGCCCTGGACCGGGCCGGACTGGCCGGGTCGAAGGAGGACAAGGGCCACGAGGCGGTCAGCGCGGCCGTCGCCACCGCCGCCGTGCTGCGCGCCGTCCCCGAACCCCGGCGGTGAGGGGACGGCCCGGCACGCCGTAGGGTAAGACCACCATGGCCAACAAGACTTTCGACGAGCTCTACGCCGAGCTCCAGCACAAGGCAGCCGCCGGGGACCCCCGCACCTCCAGGACCGCCGAGCTCGTGGCGGCGGGGGTCCACACCATCGGCAAGAAGATCGTCGAAGAGGCCGCGGAGGTGTGGATGGCCGCCGAGCACGAGGGCGCCGACCGCACCGCCGAGGAGATCTCCCAGCTCCTGTACCACCTGCAGGTGCTGATGGTCGCCCGGGGCATCTCCCTGGACGACGTATACGCTCACCTCTGACCGCTCCGGCCCCGCCGGCCGCTCCCGACCGCACGCGACGTCACGTAAGGAAGCCCCGCTCATGCTGCGCATCGCCGTCCCCAACAAGGGTTCACTGTCCGAGCCTGCGGCGGCCATGCTCCATGAGGCGGGCTACCGGCAGCGCAAGGACCGGCGCGAGCTGGTCCTCATCGACGCGGAGAACCAGGTCGAGTTCTTCTACCTGCGCCCCCGCGACATCGCCGTCTACGTCGGCTCCGGCCGCCTCGACATCGGCATCACCGGCCGCGACCTGCTCCTCGACTCCGGCGCCCGCGCCGAGGAGATCATGGAGCTGGGCTTCGCCGCCTCCACGCTGCGCTACGCCACCCGGCCCGGCACCGTCACCGACGTCCGGGAGTTCGGCGGGCTGACCGTGGCCACCTCCTTCGCCGGGGTCGTCGCCAAGCACCTGGCCGACAACGGCGTGAACGCCTCCGTCGTCTCCCTCGACGGGGCGGTGGAGACCGCGATCCAGCTCGGCGTGGCCGAGGTCATCGCCGACGTCGTGGAGACCGGCACCACCCTGCGCAACGCGGGCCTGGAGATCATCGGGGACCCGATCCTCCACTCCGAGGCGGTCGTGATCCGCCGCCCCGGGGACACCTCGCAGGAGACCAAGGTCCAGCAGTTCCTGCGCCGCCTCCAGGGCGTCCTGGTCGCCCGCAGGTACGTGATGATGGAGTACGACATCCGTGCCGCGCTGGTGGAGAAGGCCGTGGCGCTGACGCCGGGCCTGGAGTCGCCCACTGTCTCCCCGCTGCACGACAAGGGCTGGGTCGCCGTCCGGTCCATGGTGCCCGTGCAGGACGCCCAGCGCGTCATGGACGAGCTGTACGACCTCGGCGCCCGCGCCATCCTGACCACCGGCATCCACGCCGCCCGGCTGTGACGGCACCGACGCCCGCCGGGCCCCCCGGACTGCCCGACCTGCCCGTCACCTTCCGGCCGGTCGTCACCCGGATCGTGCTGATGGCCATCGGCGCCGCCGTCTTCGGCGCCCTCACGCTCGTCGCCGTCCTCCTCCCGGCGGGCGGCGCGGTGAGCTGGAGCCTCGGGGACCGGCTGGCGTTCGTCGGCTGCGGCCTGCTCGCGTGGGCCGTGCTGGCGCTGCTCAGCCGCCCCCGGGTGACCGCGGGCCCGGACGGCGTCACCGTCGTCAACCTCACCACCACCCGGCATCTGGCGTGGCCCGAGATCCTGCGCGTCACCCTGCGGCCCGGCGACCCCTGGGTCACTCTCGACCTGGCGGACGGCACCGTGCAGGCCGTGATGGCGATCCAGCCCGGGGTGGCCCGGAGCCGGGCCCTGGCCGACGCCCGCGCGCTGCGCGCCCTCGCCGAGGCGTTCGGCGGCGTCGCGGACGCGGGCGGCCGGCCGTCACGGTAGCGGCGGCAGCCCGTCCTCCTCGGTCTCCTGCCGGAGCCCGCTGCGGCTGGAGAGCACCTCGCCGTACGCCTGCATCAGATCCGGCAGCCGCAGCGTGGACAGCTCCTGCCGGGTCGGCGCCGTGGCCGAGTCCGACAGCCGCATGTCGCGGAACGCGCAGCTCGACTCGTACAGCGTGCGCAGGAAGCGGCCGTTGCCCAGCTCGTCGATCCAGCCCTCGGTCACCACGTGCTCGCTGATGCTGCGCAGCTCCTCCAGCGCCTCCGGGTCCCAGGTGTCGCCGTTCTCGGCCGCCAGCAGCTCCCCGATCGCGGTCAGTTCGGCCGGCTGGTAGCTGGGGAACTCCACGCGCGCCGAGAACCGGGAGCCGAGCCCGGGGTTGGCGGCCAGCAGCCGGTCCATGCCCGCCGGATAGCCCGCCAGGATCACCACCAGGTGCTCCCGGCTGTCCTCGGCCCGCTTCAGCAGCACCTGAAGGGCCTCGTCCCCGTAGGCGTCGCCCTTGCTGTAGCCGGAGTGGACCAGACTGTACGCCTCGTCGATGAACAGCACCCCGCCCAGCGCCGAGTCGATCAGCCGGTTCGCCTTCACGGCCGTCTGCCCGAGGAACTCCCCGACCAGATCCGCCCGCTGGGCCTCCACCAGCCGGTCGTGGCTGAGCACGCCCAGCGCGTGGAAGATCCGGCCCAGGATCCGCGCCACCGTCGTCTTGCCGGTGCCGGACGGGCCGGAGAAGACGAAGTGCCGCTTCGGCGGCTGCACCGGCAGCCCCTGGCCCGACCGCAGCCGCGCCATCCGCAACTGCGCGGACATCGCCCGCACCTGCTCCTTCACCGGTTCCAGGCCCACCATCCGGTCCAGCTCCACCAGCGTCCGCGCCAGCAGCGCCGGATCCGGCGCGGGCGGCAGGGTCCGCGACACCGCGGGCGGCGCCGTGTGCCCGGCCGCCGCGCCCGTCCCGGCCGGCCGCTCGCCGGCCGCCGCCGGGAACGGCACCCGCTGCTCCCGGTACCCGGCGGGCAGCGCCAGCCCCTCCTCGCCGGTCGTCACCCCGGCCGGCAGCGGCCCGTCCGCGAGGCCGGGGACCGAGGCCAGCATGTGCGCCGCGTCCGGGTCCTCGGCGGCCAGCGCCGACAGCCGCACCGCCGTGTCCATGAAGTCCGGGTCGACATGGTGCACCGCCCGGTACAGCGGGATCGCCGCCGCGGTGCGCCCGCTGCCCTCCCTCGCCCTGGCCAGCCAGTACCGCAGCTCCTTGCGCTGCGGCTGCTCGCTGCGGCAGCGCATCAGCGCGGCCGTCAGCAGCGGCTCGGCCTGGTCGTACATCTCCATCCTGACCCGGGCCATCCCGGCGAACAGGCCCGCCTCGACGCCGAGATGGGGATCGCCGGTCAGCGTCGCGGTGAACCGGTACAGCCCCTCCCAGTCCTTCGCCAGGTAGCACCGGCAGGCGTGCAGGAAGCGCGCGTGCGGATCGGACTCGGGCGGGGGGCACTCGGCCAGCGCCCGGTCCAGCTCCGCCATCCGCCGCCCGTCCAGGAGCTGCGAGGCGTGCGCCAGCAGCAGGTCCCGCTCGGTCTCCAGCACCGGCTGCACCCACCAGCCCAGCCAGTACCAGGAGCTCAACGGCCGCTTGTGCCGCGCCCGTTGCTCACCGAAACGGGCCCGGTTGCGGTACATCTGCTGGAGCGCGGCGGGCACGTCGGTGCGCAGCGCGTGCAGTCCGAGCCAGGCGTCGGCCATCCCCGGGTCCTCCCGCACCGCCGCGCGGAACTCCTCCTCCGCCTCGGGGTAGGCCGCCGCCGTGTACGCGTCCACGCCGCGCAGCCAGGCCAGATCGGCCCCGGTATGCGGAACCTGCGCCCCGTCCGTGCCAGAACTCATGACGACCCCCACAACGGGCTCCCGCTGCCTGCCCCCAGTACCCGGAGGGCCTCACTCGCGGGCATGGTAATCACCATCCCTCGGTGTTATCAGGATATCCGCATGGGGCCTTGACGGATCATCAGCGAAGTGAGCACGCTCGGCCGCTTCCCATTCCGCCCAGAATCCGGCCAGTTCCGGACCGTCCCGGCGGCGCCCGCGGGCCCAGGCGACCCCGGCGGGGACCGACAGCCAGATGAGGAAGGCGAGATGGGGACGCAGCGCGCGCCGGCCCGCGCCGACGCCTTCCAGCAGCACCACCGGCGCGGCCGGGGCCACGGCGGTGGTGGTGAACGCGCGCCGCTCCCAGTCGTACACCCCGTACCGGGCGGCGCGCCCGGCGGCGAGCGGGCGCAGCACCTGGCGGGTCAGCGGCTCCACCCAGTCGAAGAACGCGCCGTGACTGGCCAGGTCGTCCAGGCGCACCACCGGCGCGCCGCCCAGGGCGCGGGAGAGCCGGCCGGCCAGCGTGCTCTTGCCCGAGCCCGCGTGCCCGTCGATCGCCACCAGCCGCACCGGGCCGCAGGACGGCGGCAGGGCGGCGAGCCGGGCCGGCAGCCCGGCGAGCCCGCGATCGGCGGCGGAGATCATCGCCGCCAGGGTAACGGTACGCCGGACGGCCCTGGTGACGACCGGGGGTCGCAACCCGTTCCCGCTCCCTCACTGGTCGTCAGCACCGGCACGCGCGATAGTGGTGACCTGCCGCACTCGCGCCGCTCCGCGGTGGACACGTCCGGACGCCGACCGGGGAGACCATCACCGTGACCAGTACGCCACGCCGCATCGTCCTCGCCGCCGCCTTCGCCGCCGCCGTCGGCCCGGCCGCCGCCGTCTCCGCGGGCACGGGCTCCGCCGCCGCGGCGCCGCGCCGCGCCGGCCGCACCACGGCCACCGCCTCGACCATCGGGTACCGGAGCTGGGTCTCCGCCGCCGACTGGCGTTCCGGCACCGCCGGGGGCACCGCCGTCAGGAGCGGGCAGCGGCCCGGCGTCACCCTGAGCAGCCCGCTGGGCACCGTGGAGTACGCCGACCCGCACACCGGCACCACCGGCTCCTGGGAGTACGCCACCTGGCTCTCCCCGGAGCACCGTGCGGCCACCCCGGCGAGTGAGCTGATCGCCTCGTGGAACGCGGACACCCCGGCGGGCACCTGGCTGCGCGTGGAGGTGCTCGGGACGTACACGGACGGCACCGGCACCCCCTGGTACACGCTGGGTGTCTGGGCCGCCGGCGACGAGGACGTCCGCCGTGCCTCCGTCGACGGCCAGACGGACGGGAAGAGCACCGTCTGGACCGACACGCTGGCCATCGACGACACCGCCGCGGGACCGCGGCTGGCGTCCTACCGGCTGCGGCTGACGCTCTACCGGGCCCCCGGCTCCGGCGCCGCGCCCACCGTGTGGCGGCTGGGCGCCATGACCTCCGACGTGCCCGACCGGTTCGAGGTGCCCGCGACCGAGCCGGGCCTCGGCGCGGCCGTCGAGATCGACGTGCCGCGGTACTCGCAGAACATCCACATCGGCCAGTACCCCGAGTACGACAACGGCGGGGAGGCCTGGTGCAGCCCCACCTCCTCGCAGATGATCATCGAGTCCTGGGGCCGCCGCCCGACGCCCGAGCAACTGGCCTGGGTGAACCCCGAGTTCGCCGACCCCCAGGTCTGCCACGCCGCGCGGTACACGTTCGACCACGAGTACCAGGGCTGCGGCAACTGGCCGTTCAACGCCGCCTACGCCGCCACCTACCCCGACCTCCAGGGCGTCGTCACCCGCCTCGCCTCCCTCACCGAGGCGGAGCGGCTCGTCGCGGCGGGCATCCCGCTGATCACGTCGCAGTCCTTCACCGAGGGCGAGCTGGACGGCGCCGGCTACGGCACCGCCGGCCACCTGATGACGGTCATCGGCTTCACGGCCGAGGGCGACGTCATCGCCAACGACCCGGCCGCCGACGACAACGACGCGGTCCGCCGCGTCTACCCCAGGCGGCAGTTCGAGAACGTGTGGCTGCGGACCAAGCGGTACGACGCCAAGGGCGACGTGCGCAGTGGCACCGGCGGCGTCTGCTACCTGTACTTCCCCACCGGCCTGACCTCCGACCAGCGCCACGCGCTGGCCTGCGCCGGGATCCGCTGACGTGGTCCCCGGCACACCCGCGCCGGGGACGCCGGGCCACCACGTCCGGCGCGAGCACGACCCCGCGCCCGGCCGCCGCGACCCGGCGGCCCGGCGCGTCAGCCGCGACCTGCCGACCACCCCCCGCGGGAAGGAGCACGATGACGTCCCCCGGCCACCCCCGGCCCGTCCC
>NZ_JBPQTQ010000002.1:0-95522 GCF_051386415.1 Streptomyces sp. URMC 129 | reverse complement strand
TAAGAGACAGGAACCCCTCGGTAGAGGCCCCTTGCCCACGGCGTCCCGCTCGCACGCTCGCCGCGTTGCCGCATCACCCGCGTACTCCCCCCGACCTCGTCCTCGGGAGAACCCCGGCGGTACCTGGGAGGCCCCCGAGGACCAGGGGGGAGCCATGGGCAGCCGGACGCCCCCTGCGCCGACGGACCCCGTTCAAGACAGCCAGGCCCTGTCTGACGGTTCGCGCCGGATCAGGCGGAAGCCACGGCGGCTTCGCCCCCGCCGCGACAGCGACGGCACCGGCGCAGACACCACTCCGCCCCGGACAACCATGGCGCCGGCACCCGAGCGGCCACAGCGGGCACACGCTCCGGACCCGGCCCGGGGCCCGTCCTGGACGAGGCCGCGCCGCCCACGGCGTCCGGCACACACGCTCACCCGCGTTGCCGAATCCCCCACCGCTCCCCCACGAGGACGATCCGGCGCCGTGCGATCGCGCGCACCCGCGGGAGACGGACCGGACGCGTCCCCTTCGACGCCGCACCCCAGCCCGCCAGGGCCTGGCCATGTCCGAACGACTCGCGTGGCCGGACATGCGTGTCGGCCGGGCGAGGCGCCGCGTCGCGGCCCGCACCGTCCGGGGGGCGCGCACTGCCGGTGCGCTAGGGCCTGTCTTCCGGGTCTTCGCGGGGCCACGACACTCCCCCAGCCCGGCGGCTGGGAGGTGCCCCCACCGTACGAGCTGCGATCCGGCGCCTTGCCGGCGCATGGGGGTACCTCCCGGGCCCCCCGGGGGGCCCGGGGGAGCCAGACCCCGCGGCCTGATCCTCCCCCGGACCGGCGTCCGGGAGGTGCCCCCACGATCCGGAAGACAGGCCCTAGGCGCGGACGTGCTCCCTGATCCAGTTCACCACGTCGCCGGTCGGGGCGCCGGGGGTGAAGATCTCGGCCACGCCCGCCGCCTTCAGCGGGGGGATGTCCGCCTCCGGGATGATGCCGCCGCCGAAGACCGTGATGTCGCTGGCGTCCCGCTCCTTCAGCAGCTCGATGACGCGCGCGAACAGCGTGTTGTGCGCGCCGGAGAGGATGGACATGCCGATGGCGTCCGCGTCCTCCTGGATCGCGGTGTCCACGATCTGCTCCGGGGTCTGGTGCAGCCCCGTGTAAATGACCTCCATGCCGGCGTCGCGCAGCGCCCGGGCGATGACCTTGGCCCCTCGGTCGTGACCGTCGAGACCGGGCTTGGCCACCACGACGCGAATCGGACCCGAAACACCCATCTGAAGCCTCCCAAGGACGATGGCACACAGGATCCCTCACACCACCGGCCTCGCGGCAGACTCAGAGGGGGAAATCACACCCCGCGCCGCCGCGCCCCGCCTCGAACGACAATCGAACGAGTTGTGACGTGATCATGCGCGCGCCCGCCGAAAGGCGGCCTATTGCCCGGTTCTTGACGCTCGAAACCCGCGAACAGGCCGCGAAAGATTGTGGCCGAAGCGTACCGCCAGGTACAGTCGCCGCACTGCAGCCGCCGGGCCCCCACCCCTGCTCCTGTTGTCGAGCCGAAAGGCGTAATCGGTGAGCGATCGTCTGTTGTCGGATCTCTCCGACCACTCGGATCACTCCGGCATCGGCTCTTACGCCGCTCACGACCTGCTCGACCCCGCCTACGGCCACGGCGACCCGCACTACGACCAGGCCACCACCCACTACTGGGGCACAATGGATCAGCAGTGGATGGATCACGGCCGGCAGGAACAGGCCGCCCCGTGGTACGGGGAACAGACCAGCGGCTGGGACCCGGGACAGCACGTCGCGGCGGATCCGCACTACACCTCCGCATACGACGGGTATGACGAGACCGGGTACGCCTATCAGCAGCCGGTACCCGGGCCGGAGCACCAGCCCGAACCGGAGCCGGAAGCCGCCGCCGAGCCGGAGTACGACCCCGGACCCGAGCCTGATCCCGAGCCCGCCGCCGTTCCCGGGCCGCGCGCCCAGCGCCGGTCGCGGCGGCGGCCGTCACGGATGCGGCCCCGCCGGTCCGCGTTCCTGAGCGTCGCCGCCCCCTCCCTCGCCGTCCTGGGCGTCACCGCCGTCGCCACCGCGGCGACCGTCTCCGGTGGTCACAGCACCGCCCCGGAGCCCGCCCCCGTCGCCGCGCCCGACCCGGCCGAGGCCGAACCGGTCGCCGCCAACGAGGAGTTCGACACCCAGCTCGCCAGCCTCTCGGCCGCCGCCGACGACTACGCGGACCGCGCCAGCCGCACCCAGGGCCGCATCGACCTGGAGGCGCAGCAGGAGGCCGAGGCCCAGGCCGCCGCCGAGGAGGCGGCCCGCCGGGAGGCCGAGCGGCAGAAGTTCTTCCTCCCGGTCGAACAGCACGGGCTCAGCGCCTACTTCGGCCAGTCGGGCATCAACTGGATGTCCACGCACACCGGCATCGACTTCCCCGTCAGCTACGGCACTCCGGTCCGGGCCGCCACGGACGGCACGGTCACCACCCAGTGGCACCCCAGCTACGGCAACATGATGATCCTCACCGCCCCGGACGGCACCGAGACCTGGTACGCGCACCTGAGCAGCACGGTCTACACCTCCGGCTCGGTCCAGGCGGGGACCGTCATCGCCTACTCGGGCAACTCCGGCACCTCCACCGGGCCTCTTTCCGTTTCCGTCGCGCGTCGTCTCGCGTCGTCCGCGTCAGAACCCGCGCTTGCGCTGCACGCTCGTGCACAGCGCGATCGCGCCGACCGGGGCGAGGGCCAGGAAGAAGTAGTTGGCCGTCTCGTTGGTGTTCTCCCAGGCGTCCCAGGTGTCCTCGAACTTCTGGAAGAGAACCTCGATGCCGCTGAGCTTCTCCATCTCCATACCGGTGAACGGGTCGACGCCGCCGGCGTACAGGTACTCGCTCATCACCATGGCCGTGCCGAACAGCTCACCGAAGATCGCCGCCACCAGGCCCAGCGCGGCGGCCACCAGGTACGCGCCCCAGTTGCCCCGGGCGAGGAACGCCGGGCCGACGCCCACGGCCGCGCCGATGGCCAGCGAGATGTAGCTGATCTGCGTGAACTCGCCCTTCTCCTCGTCGAACATCCCGTCGTAGATGAAGCCGTACAGGATGCCCGCGATGATCGCGGCGGCGAGGGCGGCGACGATGGCCAGCGCCACGTTGTTCTGGCGCCCGGCGCCGGGCGGGGGCGCCGGGTAGCCGTACTGCGGCTGGCCCGGCGGATAGCCGTAGCCCTGCTGCGGCGGCTGGCCGTACGGCTGCGGTTGTCCGTAGGGCTGCGTCTGGCCGTACGGGTTGGGCTGGCCATAGCCGCCCGGCTGGTGCGGCTGCTGTCCGTATCCGCCGTCCGGCTGTTGCTGCCAGGGCTGGCTCATGGTGTGTTCCCCCTGGGAATCTCAGGTAGTACGTACTCCGGGGACAGATGCGGCGATCGTGGAGTACGCACAGTGCCATGGGCATCTCATCGCCCCCGCGGGCCCGTCCACAAGCCTTTTCCCCGGGCTGTGACACAGCGGCGACACTACAGGGTGGTCATCAGAGTTTTTCCACCGGGGCGTAGCGGAGCAGCAGCCGTTTGGGCTTGTCGCCGCCGAAGTCGATGGTGGCCTCCGCCCGGTCCCCGCTGCCCTGCACGGAGACGACCGTGCCCATGCCGAAGCTGTCGTGCGTGACCCGGTCCCCCGGCGCGAGGGCGACGACCGGCCGGTCGGTCATCCGCCCGGTGGCGAACCCGCCCGCGCCGCGCCGCTGTCCGCGCGAGCCGACCGCGGCCGACGACGCGGCGGACGGGGCGGGCGCGGTGGCCGTGCCGCCGGTGCGGCGCCACTCCACGTACTGCTCGGGGATCTCGTCGAGGAACCGCGACGGCGGGTTGTGCTGGGGCTGCCCCCACGCGCTGCGCAGCGCGGACCGCGTGACGTACAGCCGCTGCCGGGCGCGGGTGATGCCGACGTAGGCGAGCCGCCGTTCCTCCTCCAGTTCCTTGGTCTTGCCGAGGCTGCGCATGTGCGGGAAGACGCCGTCCTCCATGCCGGTGAGGAAGACGACGGGGAATTCGAGGCCCTTGGCGGTGTGCAGCGTCATCAGCGTGATCACGCCGCCGCCGTCCGCGTCGTCGGGGATCTCGTCGGAGTCCGCGACGAGCGCCACCTGCTCCAGGAAGTCCGCGAGCGTGCCGGGGTTGTCCGGGCCGCCGCGCTCCTGCTCGAACTCCAGGGCCACGGCCGCCAGTTCCTGGAGGTTCTCCACCCGGGTCTCGTCCTGCGGGTCGGTGGACGCCTGCAACTCGGCGAGGTACCCGGTCTGTTCGAGGACGGCCTCCAGCACGGTGGCCGGTCCGGCGCCGGACTCCACGACCGTGCGCAGCTCCTCCAGCAGGACGTTGAACCGCTTGACGGCGTTGACGGAACGGGCCGCCATCCCGTACGCCTCGTCCACGCGGCGCAGCGCCTGGGCGAACGAGACGCGCTCGCGCAGCGCCAGCGCCTCGATCATGGCTTCGGCCCGGTCCCCGATGCCGCGCTTGGGCACGTTGAGGATGCGGCGCAGCGGCACGGTGTCCTCGGGGTTGGCGAGCACCCGCAGATAGGCGAGGACGTCGCGGACCTCGCGGCGCTCGTAGAAGCGGACGCCGCCGACGACCTTGTACGGCAGGCCGACGCGGATGAAGACCTCTTCGAAGACACGGGACTGGGCGTTGGTGCGGTAGAAGACGGCGACGTCGCCGGCGCGGGCGTCGCCCGCGTCGGAGAGCCGGTCGATCTCGTCCGCGACGAACTGCGCCTCGTCGTGCTCGGTGTCCGCGACGTAGCCGATGATGCGGGCGCCGGCGCCCTCGTTGGTCCACAGGTTCTTCGGGCGGCGGTCCTCGTTGCGCGCGATGACGGCGTTGGCGGCGGAGAGGATGGTCTGGGTGGAGCGGTAGTTCTGCTCCAGCAGCAGGGTCGTCGCGTCCGGGTAGTCCTGCTCGAACTGGAGGATGTTGCGGATGGTCGCGCCGCGGAAGGCGTAGATCGACTGGTCGGCGTCCCCGACGACGCACAGCTCGGCCGGGTCCTGCTCGCCCACCAGGTGCTTGATCAGCGTGTACTGCGCGATGTTGGTGTCCTGGTACTCGTCGACCAGGACGTGGCGGAAGCGGCGCCGGTAGTGCTCGGCCACGTCGGGGAACGCGTCGAGCAGGTGGACGGTGGTCATGATGATGTCGTCGAAGTCCAGCGCGTTCGCCTCGCGCAGCCGCGACTGGTAGAGCGCGTACGCCTCGGCGAGGGTCTTCTCGAACCCGTCGCTCGCCATCCCCGCGAAGTCCTCGGGGTCGATCAGCTCGTTCTTCAGGTTCGAGATCTTGGCGCTGAACGACTTGGGCGGGAACCGCTTCGGGTCGAGGTCCAGGTCGCGGCAGACCAGGGCCATCAGCCGCTTGGCGTCGGCGGCGTCGTAGATCGAGAAGCTGGAGGTGAAGCCGAGGAGCTTGCTCTCGCGGCGCAGGATCCGCACGCAGGCGCTGTGGAACGTCATCACCCACATCGCGTTCGCGCGCGGGCCGACCAGCTCCTCGACGCGCTCCTTCATCTCCCCGGCGGCCTTGTTGGTGAAGGTGATCGCCAGGATCTGCCCGGGGTGCGCGGAGCGGGCCGCCAGCAGGTACGCGATGCGGTGGGTGAGCACCCGGGTCTTGCCGGAGCCGGCGCCCGCCACGATGAGGAGCGGCGATCCGCTGTGGGTGACGGCGGCGCGCTGCTGCTCGTTCAGCCCGTTCAGCAGGGCGGCCGGGTCGGTGACGGGGCGGTGGGCGCCGTTGCGGTAGAACGCGTCCTCGTCCGCCCGCTTCGGCTCGGCGAAGGTCCCGGCGAACAGGTCGTCCGGGATGTCGTCCGGGGCCGCCTCCGGCTCCGGCTCCGTCCCGGAACCGGGCTCGGGGGGCGGCTCCTCGTCGCCCGGGGCGGGAAAGGGGGCGAGGTTCGCCAGCGCGTTGTCATCGAAAAGGCCGCTCATCGCTGACCGAGTCTAGGCCGCCGGGCGGGCCGGTGGGCCGGGACGGCGGGAGCGGTCGCCCCGCGCGCATCGGGTGTGAGGAGTGACACACGCGGCACCGTGAGCCGTCTCCGGTACCGCCTCCGGTCACGAAATGGTTTCGGCCGGATCGCGCAACGGCCTTCCCAAAAGCCGCACCGAATGGTTAGCGTGCAGCGCCAGGCGCTTCATTACCGGCCCGTTAAACAGCGAAGGAGGGACCGGCCTTGGGTACGCACCGCAAGCCGCGCGCCGGCTTTCTCACCGCGTTCGCCGCGCGCCGCGGCGCCGTCGGCGTCGGCGTGCTGGCACTCGCCTCCGCGACGCTCTTCGGCTCGACCGCGCGTGCCGACGACGACTCCACCGCCATCGAGGAGCAACGGGACCGGGCCGACGAGGCGCACGAGCGCGCGGTCGAGGTCCAGGAGCGGGTCGACGAGCTGTACCGGGAGGCCGGCACCGCCACCCAGCACTACAACGAGGCCCAGGAGGCCGCCGACCGGCAGCAGGAGGTCGCGGACGCGCTGATGGACGAGGCCGCGGCGGCGACCGAGCAGGTCAACGAGGCCCGCCGGGTGCTGGGCACGTTCGCCACCGCGCAGTACCGGCTCGGCGGCGGGCTGTCGGACACCGCGGCGCTGATCCTCGCGCCCGACCCGAAGTCCTTCTTCGACACCCAGAACACCCTCAACCGGCTCACCGAGGTGCAGCAGCAGGCCGTCGACGACTTCACCGAGCGGCGCGACGAGGCGGACGCGCAGCGGGAGGAGGCCACCGAGGCGCTGGCCGAACTGGAGGCGCGCGAGGCGGAGCTGGCCACGCAGGAGCGGACGGTCCAGGAGAAGCTGACCGAGGCGCGGGAGCTGCTGGAGCAGCTCACCGACGAGGAGGAAGCCGAACTCGCGGAGCTGGAACGGCTGGAGCGCGAGGAGGCCGAGCGCCTGGCCGAGGAGGCGCGCCGGGCGCAGGAGGAGCGCGAGGCGGCCGAGCGCGAGGCGGGGGAGCAGGCCGGGGGCGGCAGCGGCGGCAACCTCGGGGACATCGGCGGCGAGGTGTCGGGTTCGGCGGAGGCGGCGATCGCGTTCGCGGAGGCCCAGCTGGGCAAGCCGTACGTCTGGGGCGCCACCGGGCCGAACTCCTTCGACTGTTCAGGGCTGACGCAGGCCGCCTGGCGCGCGGCCGGCGTGGACATCCCGCGCGTCACCTGGGACCAGGTGAACATCGGCACCCAGGTGTCCCGGGACGCCCTCCGCCCGGGCGATCTGGTCTTCTTCTACTCCGACATCAGCCACGTCGGCCTGTACATCGGGGACGGCCTGATGATCCACGCGCCCAAGCCGGGCGACGTGGTCAAGGTCGAGTCGGTCGACTACATGCCCTTCCACAGCGCGGTCCGGCCCGCCTGAGCGGGCCGGCCGCCGCCGGTCACCACAGGAAGGCGATCAGGATGTTGCCGATGGTCAGCGCGCCGACCGCGGCGAACAGGGAGTTGGGGACGCGTTCCTCGTCACGCTTGACGTAGATCAGCGCGAGGACGAGGACGACCACGCCCAGTTTGACGGCGAGCTTGACGTTGTTGAGGTCCTGATCGTCCGCCTGGTTGAGGGCGACCAGCACGATGCCCGTCAGCAGCGCGCCCGCCGCGCCGAAGCGCATCGCGGGTCTCATCCGCGCTTTTCCGTCCATGGCGGCGGGCAACTGGAGTGCCATGTCGGCGAGCAGGACCAAGAAGCCGATGAAATGTAAAACGACGAATACCGTGATCAGCATGTCCATGGCGCGGAGTGTACCGGCGGCCCGTTACGGGCTTCCCTCCCTCCGCCGTCCCCCACATGACCCCGCGAAGATCCGCGGGAACACGCCCTAGTCTTGGCCCCATGCCCGTATCACGGACCCGGAAGCCCAGGAAGAGCAAGCCCAAGGCCGCCGCCGGGAGCCGGCGACCGGCGCGGGGCGGCGGCGGGGAGACCGGCCGGCGGCGGCTCGCGGCCGGGGTGCTGGCCGTGGCGCTGGTGTGCGTGCTGGCCGTCGGCGCGCTGTCGGCCCTGTCGTCCTCCGGGGACGGCGGCGACGACCCGGCGGCCGGGACGGACGGGCAGCAGGTGGTCGAGCCGCTGCCGTCCGACCACCCGGCGCTGGAGCTGGCCCGCCGGGAGGCGGGTGATCCGCTGGCGATCGGGGACGCCGACGCCCCGGTGGTGATGATCGAGTACGCGGACTTCCAGGACGCCTTCGCGGGCATCCACGCCCGCGAGACCCACGACCGGCTGGTCGAGGAGTACGTGGAATCCGGCGTCCTGCGCATCGAGTTCCGCAACTTCCCGATCAACGGCCCGGAGTCCGACGCCGCCGCCCGCGCCTCGTGGGCGGCCGGGCAGCAGGGCAGGTTCTGGGAGTTCCACGCGGTCGCGTTCGGCGAGGAGTTCAACCGGGACAGCGGCCGGTTCTCCGCCGAGGGGCTGCGGGAGCTGGCGGCCGAGGCGGGCGTTCCCGACCTCGACCGGTTCGCGGCGGACACCGAGTCGGAGGAGGCGGGCGAGGCGGTGGGCCGGGACGCGGACGAGGCGCTCGACCTGGGGGTCACCACCACGCCCTCGTTCCTCGTCAACGGCCAGCCCCTCCAGGGCGCCCGGCCCGTCGAGGACTTCCGCGACATGATCGACCAACTGGCCGCGGCGGCGCGGGACGACTGACGGGACGACAGACGGGACGGCGAACGGGACGACAGCGGGCCGTTCGGGCGGGCCGATCGGGTCCGTCACGCACCGATCAGGAGCCGTCACCGACCGTTCCGGAAGACGCACCAAACGGTCACCTTGCCCCCTCCTGCGGACGATTGCCACCAATGCCGGTCGTGCGGCCGTGTCCCGGGCCCCGCCCGGTTTAGCCTGCGGGGCCATGGCTCAGCATCGTAGGCAACGCTTGTGGTTCAGGCCCGGCCACCGGAAGAAACCTCAGCCGTCCCCGCCCGCGGCCGGGCCCGGCGCCTTCCGCACCGCGGCGACCCTCACCCTCGCCGGGGCCGCGTCCGCCGCCGCCCTGGGCGGCACCGCCGCCGCCGAGCCGGAGCCCACGCTCGCGGAGATCGAGCAGCGGGTGGACACCCTGCACCGCGAGGCCGAGGAGGCGACCGAGGAGTACAACGCCGCCGCCGAGGCCGTCCGGCGCGCCGAGGAGCGGCTCGACCGGCTGCGCGACCGGGCCGCCCGCAGCACCGAGGACCTCAACGCCGCCCGCGACGCGCTCGGTTCACGGGCCGGTGCCCAGTACCGGGCGGGCGGGCTGCCCCCGTCGCTGCGGCTGGCCCTGTCGTCCGAGCCCGACGAGTTCCTCGACCGGGTCGCGCGCATCGACCGCGCCGGCGACCGGCAGGCCCGCGCCGTGCGGGACATCGAGGGCCGGCTGCGGGACATCCAGCGGCTGCGGACCGAGGCGTCCGAGCAGGCCGACGCCCTCGCGGACGCCCGGCGGCGGGCCGACGACCAGCGCGAGACGGTCGAGACCAAGCTCGCCGAGGCCGAGGACCTGCTGGCCACCCGCACCGCCGAGGAGCGCGAGCGGCTGCTCGGCGAGGAGACCGCCCCCGGCGGCGAGCGCGCCGGCCGCGCCGCCCCGCGCGCGGCGGACCTGGCCGCCGCCCCCTCCGACCGCGCCGCGACGGCCGTCGCATTCGCCTACGCCCAGCTCGGCAAGCCCTACGGCTGGGGCGCGTCCGGGCCCGACGCGTTCGACTGCTCCGGGCTCACCCAGGCCGCGTGGCGCGCCGCCGGAGTCTCGCTGCCCCGCACCAGCTACCGCCAGGTCGGCGCGGGCACCCGGGTCTCGCCCGACGAACTCGCCCCGGGCGACCTGGTGTTCTACTACTCCGGCATCAGCCACGTCGGGATGTACGTCGGCGGCGGCCAGATCATCCACGCCTCACGACCCGGCACCCCGGTCCGCCTGGCCCCCGTCGACTCCATGCCGATCGCCGCCGCCACCCGCCCCGCGTGAGACGGCCGGGGCCCGCGCGGCGCGGGCCCTGGCACGGGCGCGGCGGGCCGCGAACACCACCACGGCCACCGCCGCCGCCAGCAGCAGCGCGGCGGGCAGCAGCGCGGCCAGCACGGGCAGCGGCACCTCGCCGCGCCCGGTCACCCGCAGCAGGTGCACGGCGGCGATCGCGATCAGCGCCAGCCCGAGGACCAGCCGGGCGGGCTCGAAGCGGTGGCGCCGCGGCGGCACGTTCCCCCCGGTCACGGCCGCTCCACCACCACATGGCCGATGCCCATCTCCACCCGCAGCTCCACCCTGCCGGACGGCTCCACACCCGGCTCCGGCGGGTACGTCTCCGACCGCTCCTCGCCCATGCCGCCCCAGGAGTGGTCCGGGCGGCCCACGGCGGCGGGCGACAGCGCCTCGTAGTGGAACGCGCCCATGCCGATCTCCGTGTGCACGGTCACCTCCGCGTGGTGCGGCACGACGATCCTGAGCTGCCCGGCCCCCGCCTCCACGGCGGTGCGCAGCGTCCGGTCGGCGGGCAGGTCGAGCGCGGACAGGTCGAGCACCGCGTCCCCGGTGCCGAGTTCGTACCCGTCCCGGACCTCCGCCACCTTCGCCGGCCGCCACTGGGGGCTGGCCCAGCCGGTGGTGATGCTGTCGGGCAGCGCCGCGGCGCCCGCCAGCAGGGCGCCGGTCAGCACCACGGCGACGATCGTGCCGCCGCCGATCCGGCCGGCGAAGGCGCTGACGACCAGCCCGGCGCCGTAGACGGCCAGGGCGGCGGACAGGCCGACGACCAGCGCGGTGCCCAGCGGTTCGTCCCACGCCAGGGCGGTGCCGGTCACGCAGGCGAGCGCGGCCAGGAGCTGCACCAGCCCGCCGAGGCGGAACTCGCGCTGCTCCGCGGCGGGCACGGGCGGGTCCGCCGCCTCGCGCGGCGCCCACACGCCGCCCGTGGGGTCGCCCGGCGCGAGGACGGGCGACGGCACCGGCCGGTCGTCGCCGGGCCGGGCGTCGGCCGGGCCCCACAGGTAGCCGCCCGCCGCCGGGTCCTGCCACCACGACGGGCTCGCGGGCGCGGGCGGCGCCTGGGCCTCGGGCGGTGCCTCCGCGACGACCTGCGCGCCGCCGGCCTCGCCCGCGCCCGCCGCCTCGCGCCGCCGCGACCAGCGGGCGGCGGCGGCCAGCGCCGCCAGGACCATGACGGAGAACCAGGTGGCCGCGCCCTGGTTGCCCAGCGAGGCCAGCAGCAGACCGCAGCCCGCCACGATGAACAGCAGCGCCGTCAGCCCCGGCCCCTCCACGCGCCCGGACAGCAGGCGGCGGCCCTCGTTCTCCTCCTCGCCCTCGAACGGGATCAGCAGCCAGGCCAGCCCGTAGGCCACGAAGCCGAGGCCGCCGACGACGGAGATCACCGCGAGCGGGACCCGGAAGATCACCGGGTCGAGGTGGTAGTGCCGGCCGAACCCCCCGCAGACGCCGCCGATCACCTTGTGACGCCGGCTGCGGGTGGGTCCGGGATCGGGCACGGACCCACCCACGGCCGGCCCCGGCCCGGTGGTGAGGTGGTCGGTCATGCCCACCATGGTGACGCAGCCGGACCACACGGGAATCCGGGGCCGCCCCCGACCGATCCCTGAGCTTCGCTGGGGGAAGAACCCTGATGTGCCGGGCCGCCCCGCCGTGTGACGATCGGGACATGACCACCGCCCCCCCGGCCGCCGCCGCCCCGGACGAGGCATCCGTGCGCAAGCTGTACCGCAGCGCGGAGGGCCGCTGGCTCGGCGGCGTGGCGCAGGGGCTGGCCGGGCACCTGGCGGTGCCGGTCTCGTGGGTGCGGCTCCTCTTCTTCGCGCTGGTGCTCTCCAACGGCCTGGGCGTGCTGCTGTACGGCATCTTCTGGTTCGTCGTCCCGCTCGGCGCCCCGCTGCGGCCCGCCGCCCCGGCCGGTCCGGCGCTGCGCAGCCTGCTGCGGCGCCCGCACAAGCGGCGGCTGTTCGCCTTCCTGGTGCTGGCCTGCGCGCTGGGCGTGCTCGCGACCAACGTCCAGTTCCCCATCAGCGACACGTACCTGTGGCCGCTGCTGATCATCGGCGTCGGCGCGGCCGTCGTCTGGCGGCAGGCGGACAACTCGCGCCGCGCGCACTGGGCCGCGGCCACCCGCGACAGCCGCTGGCTGCCGCTGCTGCGCAGCGCGGCCGGCGCCGTGCTGGTCGCCCTGGGCGTGGGCACGTTCGTGATCGGGCTGCACCCGGCCGAGGCGACGCAGAGCCTGAGCCTGGTGTTCCAGGCGTCGGTCGCCGTCGTCGTCGGCATCGCGCTGCTGTCCGGCCCGTACCTGGTGCGGATCGTGCAGGACCTCTCCGAGGAGCGGACCATGCGCATCCGCGCCCAGGAGCGCGCCGAGGTGGCGGCCCACATCCACGACTCGGTGCTGCACACCCTCACCCTGATCCAGCGCAACGCGGAGAACCCGCGCGAGGTGGCCCGCCTGGCCCGGGCCCAGGAGCGGGACCTGCGCCTCTGGCTGTACAAGTCGGCCGAACGGCCCGGCTCCGCCGAGGAGGACGGCACGCCGGCCACGCTCGCGGAGTCGGTCCGCGCCACGGCCGCCGAGGTCGAGGACCACCACGGGATCCCGATCGAGGTGGTGTGCGTGGGCGACTGCCCGCTGGACGAGCGCCTGGCCGCGCAGCTCCAGGCGGCCCGCGAGGCGATGGTGAACGCCGCCAAGTACGGTGGCGAGGGCGGCCCGGTGCGGGTGTTCGCGGAGGTCGAGGGGCGTACCGTCTTCGTGTCGGTCCGCGACCGCGGGCCCGGCTTCGACCCCGACGCGGTGCCGGCGGACCGGATGGGCGTGCGGGAGTCCATCGTCGGCCGGATGCAGCGCAACGGCGGTTCCGCGCGGGTACGGTCCACACCGGGCGAGGGCACAGAGGTGGAGCTGACGATGGAGCGATCGGAATGACGATCGGAATGAACGGCACCCAGGACCAGCCGGACGCGCGCCGGGCCCGCGTCGTGCTGGTCGACGACCACCGGATGTTCCGCGCCGGAGTCCAGGCGGAGATCGGCCGGACCGAGGAGACGGGCGTGGAGGTCGTCGGCGAGGCGGGCGACGTGGACCAGGCGGTGAGCGTCATCAAGGCGACGCGACCCGATGTGGTGCTGCTCGACGTCCACCTGCCGGGCGGCGGCGGGGTGGAGGTGCTGCGCCGCAGCACGGAGCTGATGTCCGCGCCCCAGCGGCCGGTGCGCTTCCTGGCACTGTCGGTGTCGGACGCCGCCGAGGACGTGATCGGCGTGATCCGGGGCGGCGCCCGCGGCTATGTCACCAAGACGATCACCGGCACCGACCTGGTGGACGCCGTCTTCCGGGTCGCGGACGGCGACGCCGTCTTCTCGCCGCGCCTGGCCGGATTCGTCCTCGACGCCTTCGCGTCCTCCGAGGCCGCCCCCGTCGACGAGGACCTGGACCGCCTGACCCAGCGGGAGCGCGAGGTGCTGCGCCTGATCGCGCGCGGGTACGCCTACAAGGAGGTGGGCAAGGAGCTGTTCATCTCGGTGAAGACGGTCGAGAGCCACGTCTCGGCGGTCCTGCGCAAGCTCCAGCTCTCCAACCGCCACGAGCTCACCCGCTGGGCCACGGCCCGCCGCCTGGTCTGACCCCGGTGCCGCCAGCAGACTGACGGCATGTTCGGATTCGCGGTGCTGGCCGCCCAGCTCGTGGCCGCCGTGCGGTGGGCCTGGCGGGACCCGGCGTTCCGCGGCCTGGCGGTGACGCTGGTGCTGACCGTGGCCACCGCCGCCGTCTTCTACCGGCTGCACGAGGGCTGGCCCTGGCTGGACAGCGTGTACTTCGCGGTGACCACGGGCCTGACCATCGGCTACGGCGACCTGGCGCCGAGCACGGCGCTGTCCAAGGTGTTCACCATGGCGTACGCGCTCAGCACCGTCAGCCTCTTCGTCGCCGTCGCCGGGCTCCTCACCGAGGCGGCGGCGAAGCGGCGGCAGGCGGCCCGGCGGGGACCGGACGGGGCCGGGAACCCGTGATCCCATGACCACAGGTAACGGCACACCGGCCGGGCCGGTCGGCCGGTACGCCGCCCCCGGCGCGTTCGACGAGGTCTTCGCCCCGCGCATCGCGGGCCAGGTCAACGACTACGACGTCCGCATCGCCAGGATCCGCGGCGATTCCGTCCGGCACACCCACGAGCACACCGGCGAGGTCTTCCGCGTCCTCGACGGCGAGCTGACGATCGCGCTGGGCGAGGACGGCGCCGGACGGACCGTCACCCCGCCGCGCGGCGCGGTCCTCACCGTGCCGCGCGGCACCGAGCACGAGCCGTCGTCGGCCGCCGGGGCGTCGATCCTGATGTCCGAACCGACCGGTACCGACAACTCCGGCGACGCCGGGAAGAGCCCCCTCCCGGGGTCACATCAGCCCGGCCAGCGGTCACGCCCTGGACTGATCCGCCCGGGGCGTCACTCCCACTCGATGGTCCCCGGCGGCTTGCTCGTGACGTCCAGCGTCACGCGGTTGACGTCGGGGACCTCGTTGGTGATCCGGGTGGAGATCTTCGCCAGCAGGTCGTACGGCAGGCGCGACCAGTCGGCGGTCATCGCGTCCTCGGAGGAGACCGGGCGCAGCACGATCGGGTGGCCGTAGGTGCGGCCGTCGCCCTGGACGCCGACGCTGCGGACGTCGGCCAGCAGCACCACCGGGCACTGCCAGATCTGCCGGTCCAGCCCCGCGGCCGTCAGCTCCTCGCGGACGATGGCGTCGGCCTCGCGCAGCAGGTCCAGGCGCTCCCGCGTCACCTCGCCGACGATCCGGATGGCGAGACCGGGCCCGGGGAACGGCTGCCGCTGGACGATCTCCTCCGGCAGGCCGAGCTCCTGCCCGACCATCCGCACCTCGTCCTTGAACAGCTTCCGCAGCGGCTCGACCAGCTCGAACTCCAGGTCCTCCGGGAGCCCGCCCACGTTGTGGTGCGACTTGATGTTGGCCGTGCCGGTGCCGCCGCCGGACTCGACCACGTCCGGGTAGAGCGTGCCCTGCACCAGGAACGCCACGTCCTCGCCCGCCGCGCCCGCCTCCGCGACCAGCTCGGCCTGGGCCTGCTCGAAGACCCGGATGAACTCCCGGCCGATGATCTTCCGCTTCTGCTCCGGGTCGGACACCCCGGCCAGCGCCTCCAGGAAGCGGTCGGCGGCGTCCACGACCTTGAGCCGCACGCCGGTCGCGGCCACGAAGTCCTTCTCGACCTGCTCGGTCTCGCCCTTGCGCATCAGGCCGTGGTCGACGTAGACGCAGGTCAGCCGGTCACCGATGGCCCGGTTCACCAGGGCGGCGGCCACCGCCGAGTCCACGCCGCCGGACAGCCCGCAGATCGCGCGCCGGTCACCGACCTGGGCGCGGATCGCGGCCACCTGCTCCTCGACGATGCTGCCGGTCGTCCACGACGGGCTGAGCCGTGCGCCCCGGTAGAGGAAGTGCTCCAGCACCTGCTGCCCGTAGGTGGAGTGCATCACCTCCGGGTGGTGCTGGACGCCGTAGAGCCGCCGCTCGTCGTCCTCGAACGCGGCCACCGGCACGGTGCCGGTCGAGGCGGTGACGGTGAAGCCCTCGGGCGCCGCGGAGCAGGCGTCGCCGTGCGACATCCACACCTGCTGCTCGTCGGGCGTGCCCTCGAAGAGGGTGGAGCCGGACTTGGTCACGGTCAGCGCCGTGCGCCCGTACTCGCGGGCGCCGGTGTTGTCGACCGTGCCGCCGAGGGCCTGGGCCATGAGCTGGAAGCCGTAGCACATGCCGAAGACGGGCACCCCGGCCTCGAAGACGGCGGGGTCTATCCCCGGGGCGTCCTCGGCGTACACCGAGGAGGGGCCGCCGGAGAGGATGATCGCGCGCGGATTCCTGGCGAGCATCTCGGCCACCGGCATGGTGGAGGGAACGATCTCGCTGTAGACCCTGGCCTCGCGCACGCGGCGGGCGATGAGCTGCGCGTACTGGGCCCCGAAGTCCACCACGAGGACCGTGTCGGTGTCCGTTTCTGCCACTGAAGAGACTGCCTTTCTCGCCTTCCCCCTGAAGTGTCTCCGAGTCTACCGACGGGCCGCGCCGGGCGGGCCGGGCGCGGGGTTGGCCCCGGCCCGTTCCGCTGGCATACTCACGAGCATGCTCCGCCTCGCGCACCTCCGCTCCTTTACCTATGGCACCGGCCCGGCCGGCTGCCACGAGGAGCGCTGCGCACAGCACTGACCAGACTGACCAGCGACGTCCTTCGCGCCCCGGGCCCATCAGCGGCGGCCCGGGGCGTTCTTCGTCGGCCGGGCGGCGGCCGGGGAAGGCCCGGGGCCCCGACCTCACCGATCGAGGAGACCCCATGAACAGCACCAGCGGCACCACGGACACCGATGTCGTCGGCGAGGGGCGGCGGCGCCTCGACGCGCTCGACGCCCGCATCATCGAGCTCGTCAAGGAGCGTGTGACCGTCTCCGAACAGGTCCAGGCGGCGCGCGTCGCCGCCGGCGAGCGGCGCGTCCACCTCGCCCGCGAGATGGAGGTCCTGCGCCGCTACCGCGACGCGCTCGGCCGCCAGGGCACCCAGCTCGCGATGACGCTGCTCGAACTCTGCCGCGGCCGGGCCTGAACGCGCACGCGAGCGAGTCACCCGTACGGAGCGTGACCGGCTCGCGGCGGAGGTCGTTGAACGGTGTGTCCCCGGGGCGATGAGACGGGCGGGCCCTTCGCGGTGTGGCGAGGGCCGCGCGTCGTGGGACCTCGCTCCGGTGCGGTGGCCGGGCAGCAGGGGACAGCAGGCCGGTCACGTCCTCGGGCGGCCGGTTCCCGGGACGCCGGGGACCGGCCGCCCGCTCCGCGACGATCATGGCCGAACGGCGGCGGCGCCTCCCCCGGGCGCCGCTTCTCCCAGCACCGGCGCCGCCCTGTCGCCCGTGCTGACCGAGGGGCCCCGGCGCCGGACGCGCCGGGGCCCCTCGGCGTATGGACGTGGCGTGTCCTTTTCGTGATCGCGAACGGCACAACCCCGCGTCGCGGCGGCACGTCCTATGGGGTGACGGGCATCTGTCGCCTCGTCACATTCACGCGTGAGGCGCCGCCTCATCGGACCGGGGTCCGCTCCCCTTCCCCCGGGGGGCGGGCCCCTTCTCGCGCTCCGGCACCTCGCGGGCCGGGGGGACCGCCGGGACGGGGAGGACGACCGGCGGGCGCAGCGCGGCGAAGGCCGTCTCGGGGACCACCGGGTTGACCGGGGGGATCGCCGGGAGGGACTCGTAGGCGGCGCCCTGGGCCGGGCGGAGGTCCGGCTCGCCCTTGTTCGGCCACAGCGACATGGCGCGCTCGGCCTGCGCGGTGATGGTCAGGGACGGGTTGACGCCGAGGTTGGCGGAGACCGCCGAGCCGTCGACGACCGAGATGCCGGGGTGGCCGTACAGCCGGTGGTACGGGTCCACCACGCCCCGGGAGGGATCCGCGCCGATCGGGCAGCCGCCGAGGAAGTGCGCGGTCAGCGGGGTGCCGATCAGCTCGCCGACGTTGGTACCGGCGAAGCCGTGGATGTCCTCGGCGATCCGCCGCGCCGCCTCGGCGCCCTCGGGGATGTGGTCCGGGTTCGGCGCGCCGTGGCCCTGCTCGGCGTCGAGCAGCCCCTTGCCGATGCCCTTGCGCTTGCGGAAGGTCGTCAGGGAGTTGTCGTGGGTCTGCATCACCAGGCCGATGATCGTCCGCTCCGACCACTTCCGGTTCGACATGGAGATCAGGAAGAGCAGCGGGTGGCGCACGGTGGTGAGCGCGTACGCCAGGAGCTTGGGCATCTTCCCGTCCTGGCGGAACTGCTTGATGGACAGGAAGCCCATCGCGTTGGAGCCCTTGCCGTAGCGGACCGGCTCGATGTGGGTGTGCTCGTCCGGGTGGATGGACGAGGTGATCGCGACGCCCTTGGTGAAGTCCAGCACCGCGTCCTTGCCGTGCTTGGCGCGGTAGCGGCGCGGGTTGGTGCGGGCACCGACCAGGGCTTCGGAGTTGGTGCGGGTGAGCGTGCCGAGCCGGTCGGAGACGCGCGGCAGGGCGCCGGTGTCCCGCATCCGGTGCAGCAGCGTCTGGGTGCCGTAGGTGCCGGCGGCGATGACGACCTTGCGGGCGAGCAGCATCCGCTGGAGGCGGCGGCGCCGGCGCGGCGAGGCGTTGGTCGGCACGACGGTGATGCGGAAGCCCTCGCCGCCGTCGAGTTCGGTGATCGCGGTGACGGTGGTCAGCGGGTGGACCTCGGCCCCGGCGCGCTCGGCGAGGTAGAGGTAGTTCTCGTTGAGGGTGTTCTTCGCGCCGTGGCGGCAGCCGGTCATGCACTCGCCGCACTCGGTGCAGGCGCGGCGGGCGGGGCCGACGCCGCCGAAGTACGGGTCGGGCACCTCCTCGCCGGGCCGGGCGGTGCGGGTGCCGTCGGCGTCCTGCCGGTCGCCGAAGAAGACGCCCACCGGCGCCATGTGGAACGTGTCGCCCACGCCCATCCGTTCGGCCGCCGCCTTCAGATGCACGTCGGACGGGGTCACGGTGGGGTTGAGCCGGACGCCGAGCATGCGCTTGGCCTGGTCGTAGTACGGCGCCAGCTCCCGCTGCCAGTCGGTGATGTCGCGCCACTGCCGGTCCTGGAAGAAGGCCGGCGGGGGCACGTAGAGGGTGTTGGCGTAGTTCAGCGAGCCGCCGCCGACCCCCGCGCCCGCCAGGATCATGACATTGCGGAGGAGGTGGATGCGCTGGATGCCGTACAGCCCGAGCCGCGGCGCCCACAGGTAGTTCTTCAGGTCCCAGGAGTTCTTGGGGAGGTCGGTGCGGGCGAAGCGGCGGCCCGCCTCCAGGACGCCGACCTTGTACCCCTTCTCGGTCAGCCGCAGCGCGGACACCGAGCCGCCGAATCCGGAGCCGACGATCACCACGTCGTAGTCGTAGGTGTTCTCTGGCATCAGCGGAACCTCAGGGTTTTGAGAGCTTTCAGGGACTGCGTCAGCAGCGCCGCGTACCGGCGGTCGTCCAGGCCGAACGACGGCTCCAGCGGGATCAGCCGCTGCTGGGCGATGGTCTGCGCCTCGGTGTACTTGAGGATGCCCTCCGAGCCGTGGCGCCGGCCGAGGCCCGAGTCGCCCATGCCGCCCATCGGGGACTGGACGCTTCCGTAGGCGGCGGCGTAGCCCTCGTTGATGTTGACGGTCCCGGTGCGGAGCCGGGCGGCGACGCGGCGGGCGCGGCGGGCGTTCTTCGACCAGACGCTGGAGTTGAGGCCGTAGGGGGTGGCGTTGGCGCGGGCGATCGCCTCGGCGTCGTCGTCGAAGCGGTAGACGGAGACCACTGGGCCGAACGTCTCCTCCTCGCACACCAGCATGGAGGGCTGCACGTTGTCGAGGATCGTCGGCTCGTGGAAGAACGGGCCGAGGTCGGGGCGCGGCTTGCCGCCCGCGAGGATCTTGGCGCCCTGCGCGACGGCGTCCTCCACGTGCCGGGTCACCGCGTCGAGCTGGGCCCGCGAGGAGAGGGAGCCGACGTCGGTGCCGTAGTCCAGCGGGGCGCCCAGGCGCAGCGCCTGGGTGCGCTCGGTGAAGCGGCGCAGGAACGCGTCGGCGACGGAGGAGTGGACGTACAGCCGCTCCACCGAGATGCAGAGCTGCCCGGCCGAGGAGAAGCAGGCGCGCACCGCGCCGGCCGCCGCGCGGTCGAGGTCGGCGTCGTCCAGCACCAGCATCGCGTTCTTGCCGCCGAGTTCGAGGCTGACGCCGATGAGCCGGGCCGCCGCGCCCTGGGCGACCTGGCGGCCGGTGCGGGTGGAGCCGGTGAACGTCACGTAGTCGGCGTGCCGGACGACCTCGGGGCCGATGACGGGGCCCTCGCCCAGGACGACCTGCCAGAGCTCCGGCGGCAGCCCGGCCTCGATCAGCAGCCGCCGCGCCCACAGGGCGGTCAGCGCGGTCTCGGTGTCGGGCTTCATGACGACGGCGTTGCCGGCGGCGAAGGCGGGCAGGGCGTCGCCGGCGGAGAGCTCCAGCGGGTAGTTCCAGGGGGAGATCTGCCCGACGACCCCGCGCGGGTGGCGCAGCTCGCGCACCTGGGTGAGCAGCGGGAAGACGCCGGTGTGCCGCTTGGGCCGCAGATAGGCAGGCGCCTTGCGGCCGTAGTGCCGCGCGGCGAGGGCGACGGCCTGCACCTCCTCGTGCGCGTGCAGCCGGGCCTTGCCGGTCTCCAGCTGGACGAGGTCCAGGACCTCGTCCTGACGGCGCAGCAGAAGGTCGTGGAAGCGCAGCAGCACGGCAGCGCGCTGCCGCGGCGACCGGGCCGCCCATGCCGGCTGCGCGGCCCTGGCGCGCTCGAAGGCCGCCGCCACCTCGTCGGGCGTCGCCTCGGGCAGTTCGGCGAGACGCTCACCGGTCAACGGGCTGTGGCAGGCGGTGCGGCCACTGCCCGCGACGCCCTGGGTCAGCAGGTCCACCAGCTCGCTGGTGACCACTCGGGCGGCCTGGGCCTGAGGGTCTGACTGCGCTGTCGTCATAGGCGGAGGGTACGACTGGGCGCCCACCGATGACTACCCATTGGTAACCCAATTTTTCGCCAGTGATCGCTGGCAGGAACGCTCCGGTCACTCCGTCAGGCGGTACGTGCCCGCCGTGACGTCGTAGATCTCGCTCAGCCGGCTCTGCTCATCGGCCGGTCCGCGGACCATCACAATGTGATAATCACCATCCAGCAGCACCACCATGTTGTAGATCATCCAGTTCCGGGCGCCGTCGTCCTGCCAGCCGAAGATGCCCTCCGCCATGGCCGCGTCCCCGACCCGGCGCTCGTACAGCCCGCTGGCCGTCCCGAACTGGTAGTTCCGGTAATCGGCCAGCTCCGGCTGCTGGTTGAGCTGGTAGTCCATCGGCTCCGAGCCGAACTCCCGGGCGCTGTCCCGCCCCGGCACGACCACGATGTCGATATTCCCGTCGCTGAAGACGACCTGGCCCTCGCCGTTCATCCCCTGCCGCTGCCAGCCCTCGGGCACCGTGAGCGAGAAGCCCTCGGCGTCCTCGCGGACCTCGTACCCCTCGGGCGGCGGCGCGGGCTGCTGACCGTCCTCGGCCGGGGAGGTGTTGGTCGGGTCGTCGGTCTCCTCGGGGTCGGGCTCCGGCTCGGGCGTGGGGGCGGCCGGCTCCTCGTCCTCCGGCGGCGTCTCCGGCTCGGCCGGGTCCTGCGAGGGCGGGGTGCCGCCCGCCTCGCGGCGCGGCGCGCCGTCGTCCGACATGAACGCGAGCACGGCGGCGACGGCCCCGGCCAGCCCGAACAGCACCAGCGTCAGCAGGACCTGGCCCAGCCGGCGCGGCCCCCCGGGCGTGCGCAGGCGCGGGCGGCGGCGCGGACCGACCAGCTCGCCGCGCAGCCGCAGCATCGGCAGCCGCCGCGGGTCGGCCGGGCGGCCCGGCTCCAGGGCGGGCGGCGGCGCGGTGACCGTGTGGCGGCCGACCTCCGGCTCGGGCGCGCCGCGCAGCAGCGAACGCAGCCAGCCGCGCAGCTCCTCGGCGCTCGGGCGCTCGGTGGGGTCCTGCCGCAGCAGGGACTCGATGATGGGCCGCAGGGCGCCGCAGTCCTCCGCGAACGCGGGCTGCTCGGCGCAGACGGCCTGGGTCAGCTCGGCCGCGCTCTCCTCCGGGTAGGGCGGATACCCCTGCACCACGCGAAAGAGCAGCGCGCCCAGCGCCCAGAAGTCGGCGGGCGGGCCGACCGGCGGGGCCAGCCGCCAGTGCTCGTACACCGGGCCCGCCTGCTCCGGCGCCCAGCGCTCGGTGACGGCGCCCACCGTGGTGATGCGCGCCTGCCGGGCGCGCTCGGCGGCCCGCGCGGTGTCCGGGCCCCGGTACCGGCGCTCCGCCGCCGGTTCGCCGGCACCCGGTGCCCGCGGCGGGCGCGGCACGGCCGGGTCCGCGCGGTGCGCCTGCGCCGGGAGCCGGTCCCGGCCGGGGTCCGGGCGGGCCGGCGCGGCCTCCCACCCGGTGCGCACGGGGTGGCTCGGCCGGACGGTGCCGGGCAGCTCGGTCGGGCTCGTGCCGCCCGCGCGCTGCGCGGCACCGGCCTGGGTGCCTGCCCGGTACGCCGCGATGGCGCCGCTGCGCGTCGCGCGGTCGGGGACCCCGGTGCCGCCCTCGAAGTCCCAGGAGGACGGCAGATCTTCGCGCCCGGCCCGGCCCTGGTCCCGGCCCGGCTCCCCGGGGCGCGGGTCCCGGTCCGGCGGGGAGCCGCCCTGCTGCCGCACCCGGGCCACCAGCCCGGCCGCGCCGCCGGGCGGCGGGGGCGCGGTGGTGCCGTCGTCCCCCACGACGCCCCGCACACCACCGGTGTCCCAGCGCTTGTACGCGTCGGGCAGGACGCCCGGGCCCTGTGGGCGCGCCGGCGACGGGACGCCGGGCGGCGCGGCGGACGGCGGCGGGGCGCCGTTCTCCGGGCGCGCGGGCGCGTCTCCCCGGCCCGGGGGCAACTGCTCCCGGCCGCCCGGCGGATCGGGTCGCGGCACGGCGGCGAACGTCTCGGGGACCCCGGCGGGCGGGGGCAGCGGGTCGTACCCGCACAGCACTTCCTCGGCCGCGCCGGCCGCCAGGCCGGTCAGCATCGCGCGGCCGTCCTCGCAGATCATGACGGTGCGGACCGTGACGTTGCGGTGGACCCAGCCGTGCGCGTGGACTATCCGCAGGGCGGCGAGCAGATCCGCCGCCACCTCGGCCGCCCGGTACGGGCCGAGGCGCTCCTCGGCCAGCACGGCGGCCAACGGCCTGCCCGGCACCAGCTCGCTGACGATCCACAGGCCGTCGCCCTGCACGAAGACGTCGAAGACCTGGTCCAGCCGGGGATGGTCCGGCAGCCGCGCCGCCGCGGCGGCGGCCTCCACCGCGCGCCGCACCACCGGGTCCTCGGGCGTGCGGGTGGCCCGGTCGCTGTAGCCGCGCGCGATCGGCGGGCGCATCCGGCGGACGTCGCCGTCGAGCGTCTCGGCGTCCACGATCTCGGGCAGCGGGACCTGGCGCACCAGGACCTCCTGCCCGCTCGCCGTGTCGAAGGCCCGTGACTCGATGAGCTCGAACTCCTCGGAAGGAGTCCTCGGCAGCCGATAGCGGTCGGCCAGCAGCCGACCCGCGTATGTGTCCACGATGCCTCCCCACCGCGTGCGAACCCCCGCCGGGCACGGTCTCTCACGATACGCGCCACGCACTTGCCGCGGCTACGGTCCGTCAACTCCTGATAATGCTCAGTCCCAGGGCTGGAACGTCCCGAACGCGGTCTCGCGGAGGGTGGTACAGGAGCTCTCGTCCCATTCGTCCACCGGGCAGGTGATCATGATGGCGTAGCCGTGGTCCTCGTCCACGCGGAAGCCCCGGTTCAGCACCCGGACGCGCTCCCCGTCCTCGGTCCGCTCGAACTCCCAGTCGGCGACGGTCGGATAGCCGCGCCACTCCACCGACTCGATGCCGATCAGCTGGTAGTCGTCGCTGTTGCGCGCCACCGAGGGCTCCAGCTCGCGCCAGGCGGCCTCGGCGTCGTCGCCGGGGTCGGCGTTGAAGTCGACCTGGACCTTGGGCGGTCCGCCGTCGGCCGCGCTGTAGATGCCGCCCGAGTGCTCTCCGGCGATGCCGGTGCGCTCCCAGCCCCGGGGCAGCGACATCCGGAAGTGGAACTGGCTGTCGGAGATCTGCGCGTACCCGGCGGGCGTCTCGGGCAGCGAGGCGCCGGGGTCGGTCTCCGGCTCGGTGCCGGGCGGGCCCTCCGCGTCGGACGTGCCGGATCCGTCGTCGGAGCCCTCGTCCTCCGGCTCGGACCCGCCGGGGTCCTGCGTCTCCTCGGCCCCGGGCTCGTCGGTGACGTCCTGCGCCGGGTCGCCGGCGGCGCCCTCCGGATCCTGGCCGGACCGCTCGCCGCCGTCCTCCTCGCCCGTCCCGTCCTGCCCCACCGCACCGGTGCCCCCGCCGTCCTCGTCCCCCAGCGTGGCGGCCAGCGCGGCACCGAGCAGGGCGAGCAGCACGGCGACGAGGCCGGCGATGATCAGCACGCGTCTGCGTCTGCTGCCGCCGGGTGGCGGCACGACCGGGCCGGTCGCCGTGGACTCCGGGGCGGACGGCAGCAGCGGGGGCGGCTCCGGCGGCGCCGCCGGGGCGGCCACGGCGGCCACCGGCGCGGCGGGCGTGCGCGGATCGGGCACCCGGCCGCGGGGCGCGCCCAGGCCGACGACGACGGTCCTGTCGGCGGGCTCCGCCGCCGGCGAGCCGGCCACCACCGCGTCGAGCAGCACGCGGGCGCGCTGCTCGTCCAGCCGCCCGGCCGGGTCCTTGACCAGCAGCCCGGTGATGACCTCGGTCAGCGGCCCGGCCTGGCCGGGCGCCGGCACCGGGTCGTACATCACGGCGGCCAGCGTGGCGATCGCGCCGCCCTCGTCGTACGGCGGGCGGCCCTCGACGCAGCAGTACAGCAGGGCGCCCAGCGACCACAGGTCGGCGGGCGGCCCCGGGGTCTCGCCCCGGGCGCGCTCGGGCGAGATGTACGAGGGCGCGCCGACCAGCATGCCGGTGGAGGTGATCGACGGATCGCCCTCGACCTTGGCGATGCCGAAGTCGGTGAGGACGACCCGGCCGTCCTCGTCCGCGATGAGCACGTTGGACGGCTTGACGTCGCGGTGCAGCACCCCAGCGGCGTGGGTGGCGCGCAGCACGTCGAGAATGGCGAGCCCGATCGACGCGGCGCGCTCCGGGCGCATCGGCCCGTCGGCGCGGATGATGTCGGCCAGTGAGCGGCCCTCGATCAGCTCCATCACGATCCAGGGCCGCGACCCCTCGTCCACCACGTCGTAGATGGTGACGACGCCCTGGCTGCGGATGGTCGCGATCGCCTTGGCCTCCCGCAGCGTGCGGGTGACCATGCGCTTGCGCTCGCCGTCGTCGACGCCCGGCGGCAGCCGGAGCTCCTTCACCGCCACGGCGCGGCCGAGGACTTCGTCCCTGGCCTGCCAGACCGTGCCCATGCCGCCGCGCCCCACGACCTCGCCGAGCCGGTACCGCCCGTTCAGCAGACGGCCCTGGGCGCCGCCGCCCGCGTCCCCGGTCCCCGGACCGCCCGGAGCGTCCGGGGTGTCCGCCGCCTCGCCCGCGCGGTCCTCCGCGCCGTCCCCGTCCGGCACCGCCTCCGGCGCGGCGTCCCGCGCCCCGATGTCCCCGCTGTCTTGGCCCATGTCGTCGCGTCCCCTCCGGCTTCCCCGGCCATTGTCACCCATGACCCCGACAGCCGGACGGTGGGGCGCACGGATGGGCGGCGCGGAATCAGAGGGGAACGGTGTCGGGAGCGCCCAGCCTGGCGGCGTCCGCCGTCAGGTCATCGGGCTGCGTCTGCGACTCGCGCTCCGCCTCGACGCGCTTCTCGTAGTGCTCGATCTCACGCTCGATCTGAGCGTCCGTCCAGCCGAGCACGCCCGCCATCAGCCCGGCGCATACGCGCGCGCTGCGCGTGCCGCGGTCGAACGTCTCGATGGAGATGCGCGTCCGGCGGGTCAGCACGTCCTCCAGATGGCGGGCGCCCTCGTGCGAACAGGCGTACACGATCTCGGCCTTCAGGTAGTCGTCGGCGGCCGGCAGCGGCTCGCCGAGCCGGGGGTCGGCGGCGACGAGGTCGAGCAGTTCCTCCGTCAGGGAGCCGTACCGGCCCAGCAGATGCTCGATCCGCGCCTCGTGCAGACCGGCCCGGGCCGCGAGGCGTGCCCTGGCGTTCCACAGTGCGCGGTATCCCTCGGCCCCGGCCAGCCGGACGTCCTCGGTGCAGCAGGCCGCGACCCGCCGGCCGAGGCCGTGGACCGCCGCGTCCACCGCGTCCTTGGCCATCACCCGGTAGGTGGTGTACTTGCCGCCCGCGACCACCACCAGACCGGGCACCGGGTGCGCCACCGTGTGCTCGCGCGACAGTGTGCTGGTGGCGTCCGACTCCCCGGCGAGCAGCGGGCGCAGCCCCGCGTAGACGCCCTCCACGTCGTCCCGGGTGAGGGGGACGGCCAGCACCGAGTTGACGTGTTCGAGCAGGTAGTCGATGTCGGCGCTGGAGGCCGCCGGGTGAGCCTTGTCCAGGTCCCAGGCGGTGTCCGTGGTGCCCACGATCCAGTGCCGACCCCAGGGGATGACGAAGAGCACGCTGGTCTCGGTGCGCAGGATCAGCCCGGTCGAGGACTGGATCCGGTCCTTGGGCACCACCAGGTGGATGCCCTTGGAGGCCCGGACGTGGAACTGGCCGCGCTCCGCGATCATCGCCTGCGTGTCGTCCGTCCACACGCCGGTCGCGTTGACGACCTGCCGCGCCCTGATCTCGTGCGCGCCGCCGCCCTCCAGGTCCGTCACCCGCACGCCGACGACGCGTTCGCCCTCGCGCAGGAACGCGGTGACCCGGGCGCGGTTGGCGACATGCGCGCCGTAGCCCGCGGCGGTCCGCACCAGGGTGGCGACGAACCGGGCGTCGTCCACCTGCGCGTCGTAGTACTGCAGGGCGCCGACCAGCGCGTCCTTCCGCAGGCACGGCGCGACCCGCAGCGCGTGGCGCCGCGTCAGATGCCGGTGGCGCGGCAGCCCCCGGCCGTGTCCGGAGGAGAACGCCATGGCGTCGTACAGCGCGACGCCGGTGCCCGCGTACAGCCGCTCCCAGCCGCGGTGCTGGAGGGGATACAGGAACGGCACGGGCTTGACCAGGTGCGGCGCGATCCGCTCCAGCAGCAGTCCGCGCTCCTTGAGGGCCTCCCTGACCAGGCCGAAGTCGAGCATCTCCAGATAACGCAGCCCGCCGTGGATCAGCTTGCTCGACCGGCTCGACGTGCCCGAGGCCCAGTCCCTGGCCTCGACCAGCCCGGTCGCCAGGCCGCGGGTCACGGCGTCCAGCGCGGTGCCCGCGCCGACCACTCCCCCGCCGACCACCAGCACGTCCAGCTCGCGCTCCGCCATCCGGGCGAGCGCCTCGCCCCGCTGCGCCGGCCCCAGTTCGGCTGTCCTCACGTCCGCCTCCTTGTGCGCCGTTCCCGACACGCGGCGCTCGCCTCGTACCGATGGTTCCCCATTTCCGCCGCTTTGGCGCGCCATCGGTCCGCCGCGGCGGTCAATCGGCGAACATCTGTCATATATGCCCCTAAGCAGACCGCACTGGGGAGAAGGGAGCGGTACCGCGTATGCCCGCTGATCTCGCCGTTCTCGGCCTGGGGCAGTTGGGGCTGCCCACCGCCCAGGCCGCCACCGCCGCCGGCATCGCCACCGTCGGCTTCACGCCCGACCCCGCGCGCGCGGAGGAGCTGAACGCGGGCCGCCCGCCGGCCGACGGCTCCCTGTCCGCCGCCGAGCTGCGCCGCATGCTCTCCGCCGGCTTCCGCGCCACCAGCGACGCGGCCGTCCTCGGCCGGGTCCGCACCGCCCTGATCTGTGTCCCGACCCCGCCGGGCGCGGGACGCGCCCTCGACGTGGGCGGCGTGCGCGAGGCCGCCGCCGCGCTCGCGCCCCGGCTCCGGCCGCGCACCCTCGTGGTCCTGGAGTCGGCGGTGCCCCCCGGCACCACCCGGGACGTGCTGCGCCCGGCGCTCGAACGCGGCTCGGGCCTGCGGGCCGGCCACGACTTCCACCTCGCCTGCGCGCCCGGCCGCCTCGACCCGGGCAGCCGGACATTCGGCTACGCGGGCACCCCCCGCGTCATCGGCGGCCTCACCCCCGCCTGCACCGAGGCCGCCGCCGCCTTCTACGGGCGGCTGACCGACAAGGTGGTACGGGCCCGAGGCGTGATGGAGGCCGAGGCGGTCAAGGTCCTGGAGACCAACTTCCGGCACGTCAACATCGCCCTGGTCAACGAGATGGCCGTGCTCTGCCACGAACTGGGCATCGACATCTGGGACGTGGTCCGCTGCGCGGAGACCAAGCCGTTCGGCTTCCACGCCTTCCGCCCCGGCCCCGGCGTCGGCGGCCACGGCGCCCCCGTCGACCCGGGCGGCCGGCTCCGGATCGTGCAGCTCGCGCGCGACGTGAACGAACGGATGCCCCGTTACGTGACCCAGCGCGCCGCCGCCCTGCTCAACGAGCACGGCAAGTCCGCGCGCGGCGCCCGCGTGCTGCTGCTGGGCGTGACCTACCGGCCCGACCTGCCCGACCAGCAGGGCGCCCCGGCCCGCGAGATCGCCTCCCGGCTGCTCAGCCTGGGCGCGCACCTCACGTTCCACGACCCGTTCGTGACCGAGTGGCATGTGGGCGGCCACCCGGTCCGGCGCGCCGACTCGCTCTACGAGGCCGCCGCCGCCGCGGATCTGACGCTGCTGCTCCAGCAGCACGCCACCTACGACCTCCAGGGCCTGGCGGCCAAGGCACAGCTCCTGCTCGACACCCGCGGCGCCACCCCGGCCGGGTCGGCGCACCGTCTCTAGGGCCGGCGGCCGGGGACGGCGCCAGAGGCTCAGCGGGAGCGGGCGACCGTGACCTCGACGCGCTGGAACTCCTTCAGCTCGGAGTACCCCGTCGTCGCCATCGCGCGGCGCAGCGCCCCGAAGAAGTTCATCGAGCCGTCCGGGATGTGCGAGGGGCCGGTGAGGATTTCCCCGGTCGTGCCGACCGTGCCCAGGTGGACCTTCTTGCCGCGCGGCACGTCCTCGTGGACGGCCTCCATGCCCCAGTGGTGGCCCCGGCCCGGCGCGTCCGTGGCGCGGGCCAGCGGCGAGCCCATCATCACGGCGTCCGCGCCGCACGCGACCGCCTTCGGCAGGTCGCCCGACCAGCCGACGCCGCCGTCCGCGATGACGTGCACATACCGGCCGCCGGACTCGTCCATGTAGTCCCGCCGGGCCGCCGCCACGTCGGCCACCGCGGTGGCCATCGGGACCTGGATGCCCAGCACGTTCCGCGTGGTGTGCGCGGCGCCGCCGCCGAAGCCGACGAGCACGCCGGCCGCGCCGGTCCGCATCAGGTGCAGGGCGGCGGTGTACGTGGCGCAGCCGCCGACGATCACCGGCACGTCCAGCTCGTAGATGAACTGCTTGAGGTTGAGCGGCTCGGCCGCCCCCGACACGTGCTCCGCCGAGACGGTGGTGCCGCGGATGACGAAGATGTCCACGCCCGCGTCGAGCACCGCCTTGGAGAACTGCGCGGTCCGCTGCGGCGAGAGCGCGGCGGCGGTGACGACGCCCGCGTCCCGCACCTCCTTGATCCGGCGGAAGATCAGCTCCTCGCGGATCGGCGCGGCGTAGATCTCCTGCAGGCGCCGGTTGGCCGACGCCTCGTCCAGCTCGGTGATCTCCGTCAGCAGCGGCTCGGGGTCGTCGTACCGGGTCCAGAGCCCTTCGAGGTTCAGCACGCCGAGCCCGCCCATCTCACCGATGCGGATCGCGGTGGCGGGCGAGACGATGGAGTCCATCGGCGCGGCCAGGAACGGCAGTTCGAACCGGTAGGCGTCGATCTGCCAGGCGATCGAGACCTCTTTCGGGTCGCGGGTGCGCCGGCTCGGCACCACGGCGATGTCGTCGAATGCGTACGCCCGCCGCCCGCGCTTGCCGCGCCCGATCTCGATCTCAGTCACGAAAGAACCTTTCCGTACGGTGTGCCTCCCCCAGTATCCCCGACCGGAGTAAGGCGCACCCCCCGGCGGGTCACTCCTCCAGGAGCACGTGCGTGAAGTCCACGACGTGGACGACGAGGACCAGCAGCAGCCCCTCGCCCACCACGTACTCGATCGCGATGTTCGGGGTCAGGGCCAGGGAGCGGGTGGACTCGTCGCCGGAGATCGGGATCGACATCTTCGGCTCGGGGTCCTGCGCCAGCACGGCCAGCCCCCGCTCCAGCAGCGCCTTGCGGTCGGCGGGGAGGCCGTCCCGCACCCGGGCGGCCTCCTCGCTGAACTTGACCGCGTACAGCATTCCCTCGGTCTTCCCCCGGTCCCGTCCGGCGCCCGCTCAGCGCCGCGAGTAGTTCGGCGCCTCGGTCGTCATCTGGATGTCGTGCGGGTGGCTCTCCTTCAGCCCGGCCGCGGTGATGCGGACGAACCGGCCGCGCTCCTTGATCTCCGGGATGGTCCGGCCGCCCAGGTAGTACATCGACTGGTGCAGACCGCCGACCAGCTGGTGCACCACGGAGGCGAGCGGGCCGCGGTAGGGCACCTGGCCCTCGACGCCCTCGGGGATCAGCTTGTCGTCGTCGCCGATCTCGTCCTGGAAGTACCGGTCCTTGGAGTACGAACGCCGCTCGCCGCGCGACTGCATGGCGCCCAGCGAGCCCATGCCCCGGTAGGACTTGAACTGCTTGCCGTTGATGAACAGCAGCTCGCCCGGGGACTCCTCGCACCCGGCCAGCAGGCTGCCGAGCATCACCGTGTCGGCGCCGGCCACCAGCGCCTTGGCGATGTCGCCGCTGTACTGCAGGCCGCCGTCCCCGATGACCGGGATGCCCGCCTCGCGCGCCGCCTGCGCCGCCTCGTAGATCGCCGTCACCTGCGGCACGCCGATGCCGGCGACGACCCGCGTGGTGCAGATCGAGCCGGGGCCGACCCCGACCTTGATGCCGTCCACGCCCGCGTCCACCAGCGCCCGGGCGCCGTCCCGCGTCGCGACGTTGCCCGCGACGACGTCCACCTGGTCGTGGTTCGACTTGATCTTGGCGGCCATGTCCGCGACCAGCCGGGAGTGCCCGTGCGCGGTGTCGACCACGATGAAGTCCACCCCGGCCTCGATCAGCGCCTGGGCGCGCTCGTACGCGTCCCCGGCGACGCCGACGGCGGCGCCGACGATCAGCCGGCCCTCCTCGTCCTTCGCGGCCCGGGGGTACTTCTCGGCCTTGACGAAGTCCTTGACGGTGATGAGGCCCTTGAGCAGGCCGTCGCCGTCCACCAGCGGCAGCTTCTCGATCTTGTGCCGCCGCAGCAGCTCCATGGCGTCCTCGCCGGAGATGCCCACGTGCCCGGTGACCAGCGGCATCGGCGTCATGACCTCGCGCACCTGACGGCCGCGGTCCGGCTCGAACGCCATGTCCCGGTTGGTGACGATGCCCAGCAGCTTCCCGGCCGCGTCCGTCACCGGCACGCCGCTGATCCGGAACCGGGCGCACAGCTCGTCGGCGTCGCGCAGCGTGGCGTCCGGGCGGGTCGTGATCGGGTCGGTGACCATGCCGGACTCCGAGCGCTTGACCCGGTCGACCTGCGCGGCCTGCTCCTCGATCGACAGGTTCCGGTGGAGGACGCCGACGCCGCCCTGCCGGGCCATCGCGATGGCCATCCTGGCCTCGGTGACCTTGTCCATCGCGGCCGACATCAGCGGGACCTTCACCCGGACGTTGCGGGAGACGCGGGACGACGTGTCGATGTCCTGCGGCGCCAGATCGGCGGGCCCCGGCAGCAGCAGCACATCGTCGAAGGTCAGCCCCAGTGCCGCGAACTTGTCCGGCAGCTCACCCGCGTAATCAGTCATGGCACCCTTCCGCTCACCCGCTTGCCCGCGGCCGTTTACTCCCCATGGACCCATGGGTTCACCCGGCCGGGGACTCCATGCTACGGCCCCGGTGGACGGTGCCCATTTCCCCGGTGCCGCCCGCGCGAAACATCGGGGCGGACCGCGGGCTTCGGCCGCTCAGCGCCCGGCCAGCGCCCGCAGCCGGCTGAGGGCCCGGTGCTGGGCGACCCGGACGGCACCGGGCGACATGCCGAGCTTGGCGCCGGTCTCCTCGGCCGTCAGCCCGACCGCGACCCGCAGCAGCACCAGCTCGCGCAGGTGGTCCGGGAGGTTCGCCAGCAGCTTCCTGGCCCATTCGGCGTCGCTGGACAGCAGCGCGCGCTCCTCCGGGCCCAGGGAGTCGTCGGGCCGCTCGGGCATCTCGTCGGAGGGCACGGCGGTGGAGCCGGGCCGGCGCAGCGCGGCCCGCTGGAGGTCGGCGACCTTGTGCTGGGCGATGGCGACGACGAACGCGTCGAACGGGCGGCCCGTGTCCCGGTAGCGCGGCAGCGCGCACAGCACCGCCAGGCACACCTCCTGGGCCAGGTCGTCCACGAAGTGTCTGGCCTCGCCCGGCAGGCGCGCCAGGCGCGTGCGGCAGTAGCGCAGGGCCAGCGGGTGCACATGGGCGAGCAGGTCGTGTGTGGCCTGGGCATCGCCCTCGGCGGCACGGTGGACGAGAGCGCCGATCGCCGTGGTCTCGTCTTCGCGCATCGGTCCATGGTGCACTGTGGCCGCGGGGTCCGGGCCACCGCGGGTCGAGTTGTGCACCGAAGCGTTATGTGCGGGAGCGGGAGCGGGAGCGGTGAGCGTCATGTCCCGAACCCTCCCCTCGCACCTGGCTGACTCGTCCCCAAGGAGCGTCATGCATCCAAGGATGCGTCACGCGCGGAGCTTTTGAGCCACGGCTCCTGCCGGACGGGGTGACAGCCACGGCCGTGCTCCCCGTCCGGTCCCGTCGATCAGCGGACCAGTCCCCAGCGGAACCCCAGCGCCACGGCGTGCGCGCGGTCCGACGCGCCGAGCTTCTTGAACAGCCGGCGGGCGTGCGTCTTCACCGTGTCCTCGGAGAGGAAGAGCTCCCGCCCGATCTCCGCGTTGGACCGGCCGTGGCTCATGCCCTCCAGCACCTGGATCTCCCGCGCGGTCAGCGTCGGGGCGGCGCCCATGTCGGAGGAGCGCAGCCGCCGCGGGGCGAGCCGCCAGGTGGGGTCGGCCAGCGCCTGGGTGACCGTGGCGCGCAGCTCGGCGCGGGAGGCGTCCTTGTGGAGGTATCCGCGCGCGCCCGCCGCGACGGCCAGCGCCACGCCGTCCAGGTCCTCCGCGACGGTGAGCATGATGATGCGGGCACCGGGGTCCGCGGAAAGAAGCCGCCGGACGGTTTCCACTCCGCCGAGCCCGGGCATTCGGACGTCCATCAGAATCAGGTCGGAACGGTCGGCACCCCAGCGGCGCAGGACCTCCTCGCCGTTGGCGGCCGTAGTGACCCGCTCGACACCGGGCACGGTGGCGACCGCTCGGCGGAGCGCCTCACGGGCGAGCGGGGAGTCGTCGCAGACAAGGACGGATGTCATGGTCGCCCTCCGGAGCTGATGCGCATCACCTTGAGCCTCCAGGCAGTCGTGTGTCGTCACCTGTGCGATTGACAAGCCGTGTCAACCGCCTCAGCCCTCTCAACGACGGTCACCCGAAAGAGTTACGGCCTCCAACTGCACAGCATCAGCACTGTACGTGAACGGCCGATCACGGCCCAGTCGCGCTTCAGCAAACACGCCGAACATCCGTTTTTGCCCTGATGAGACCTTTTTGTTCCTATCAGCGTGTTTACAGCTATATTCGGCTGGTAGTCATATTTACATCTACTTTCTGAGCCTCGATGACGATGGGACACTGTCATGGCAGATTTCTCCCGCCTTCCGGGCCCCAACGCCGACCTGTGGGACTGGCAGTTGCTCGCGGCCTGCCGCGGGGTGGACAGCTCGCTGTTCTTCCACCCCGAGGGCGAGCGCGGCGCGGCCCGCAGCGCGCGCGAGGAGGCCGCGAAGGAGGTGTGCATGCGCTGCCCGGTCCGCTCCGAGTGCGCCTCGCACGCGCTGTCGGTCCGCGAGCCGTACGGCGTGTGGGGCGGTCTGACCGAGGACGAGCGCGAGGAGCTGCTCGGCCGGGCCCGCCGGGACCTCGTGGACGCCAACTCGGCGCACACGCGCCGCTGAAGGCGACTACCGTCTTCGTATGACAACTGCATTGGTGACCGGGGCCACCGCCGGGATCGGCGCCGCCTTCGCCCGCCGGCTGGCCCGCGACCGGCACGACCTGGTGCTCGTCGCCCGCGATCTTCAGGCACTGCGGCGCCAGGCCGCCGAGCTGCACGACCGGCACGGGATCGAGGCGGCCGTGCTCTCGGCCGACCTGTCGACCGACGACGGCATCGCCGCCGTGGAGGCCCGGCTGTCCGACCCCGACCGCCCGGTCGACCTGCTGGTCAACAACGCCGGGTTCGGCCACAAGGGCGGCTATCTCGACGTCCCGGTGGCGGACGAGCTGAAGATGCTCAAGGTCCACTGCGAGGCGGTGCTCCGCCTGACCACGGCCGCCGCCGGACCGATGCGGCGGCGCGGGCGGGGCGGCGTGGTGAACGTCGCCTCGGTGGCCGCGTTCCTGCCGCGCGGCACCTACGGCGCCTCCAAGGCGTGGGTGGTCCAGTTCACCGAGGGCGCGGCCCGTGACCTGGCGGGCAGCGGGGTGCGGCTGATGGCGCTGTGCCCGGGGTTCGTGCGGACGGAGTTCCACCAGCGGGCGGGCATGGGCACGGACAACGTCCCCGGCTGGATGTGGCTGGAGGCGGACCGCGTGGTGGACGCGGCTCTGAAGGACCTGGCCCGCGGCCGGACGGTCTCCATCCCCGACGCGCGCTACAAGGTGCTCATGGGCGCCGCCCGGCTGGCCCCGCGCGGCGCGGTGGGCGGGCTGTCCTCGCGGGCGGGCCGGAAGTACGGACCCGGCCGGAGCGGATAAATCGGGCATAAAGTATTAGGCTGGACGTGGTACGCATACGCGCTCACAGACACGGACACGCCATGACTTTCGTACAGGTGATCGACTGCAAGACCAGCAGAGTCGATGAACTGAATCGGCTCATGGACACCTGGGTCGAGCAGACCCGGGGCAAGCGGACAGCGACCCACTCGATCGTCGGCCGGGACCGGGCCGACGGCACCCACATCGTCGAGATCGTCGAGTTCCCCTCGTACGAGGAGGCGCGGCGGAACTCCGAACTCCCGGAGACCGACCGGATCTTCCGCGAGATGGTGGCGCTCTGCGACGGGACGCCGCAGTTCACCGACCTGGACGTGGTGCGGGACGAGCAGCTCAACAAGGAGGCCGTCCGGCGCTTCTTCGACAGGGCCGTGAACCGCGGGGACGTGGACGCCGTGGACGAGCTGTGCACGGAGGACTACCGGGAGCACGACCCGGGCAGCTCCGTCGACCCGCTCGGGCTCGCGGAGTCCAAGGAGGACGCGGCCAAGTACATCCGGGCGTTCCGGCCGACGTTCATCATCGAGAGCCAGGTGGCCGAGGGCGACCTGGTGATCACCCGGTTCACCGCGACGGGCACCCACTCGGCCGAGTTCATGGGGCTGGCCCCGACCGGCCGCCCGGTGCGGATCTCCGGGCATGTCACCCACCGCTTCCGGAACGGCCGGATCGCGGAGGCCTGGTGGAACTGGGACCAGCTCGGCCTGCTGGCCCAGGTGGGCCTGGTGGAGCTGTAGCCGACGCCCCGGCGGGCAGGACGACCCCGCCGGGGCCACGGCCCGCGGTCAGTGCGCGTGGCCGTGACCGTGACCGGCCGACTCCGGCTCGTCCTCCTTCTTCTCCACCACCAGGGTCTCGGTGGTGAGCAGCAGGGAGGCGATGGAGGCGGCGTTCTGGAGCGCGGATCGGGTCACCTTCACCGGGTCGATGACGCCGTCCTTGACCAGGTCGCCGTAGACGCCGGTGGCCGCGTTGAAGCCCTGGCCCTTGTCCAGCTCGGCCACCTTGGAGGTGATCACGTAGCCCTCCAGGCCGGCGTTCTCCGCGATCCAGCGCAGCGGCTCGACGGCGGCGCGGCGGACGATCGCCACGCCGGTGGCCTCGTCGCCCGTCTTGCCGAGGTCGCCGTCCAGCACCTTGGCGGAGTGCACCAGGGAGGCGCCGCCGCCGGGGACGATGCCCTCCTCGACCGCCGCGCGGGTGGCGGAGATGGCGTCCTCCAGACGGTGCTTCTTCTCCTTCAGCTCGACCTCGGTGGCCGCGCCGACGCGGATCACGCAGACGCCGCCGGCGAGCTTGGCGAGGCGCTCCTGGAGCTTCTCGCGGTCCCAGTCCGAGTCCGTGGTCTCGATCTCGGCCTTGATCTGCGCGACGCGGCCCTCGATGTCCTCGGACCGGCCGGCGCCGTCGACGATCGTGGTGTCGTCCTTGGTGATGGTGACGCGGCGGGCGGTGCCCAGCACGTCGAGGCCCACCTGGTCGAGCTTGAGGCCGACCTCCTCGGAGATCACGGTGGCGCCGGTGAGCGCGGCCATGTCACCGAGCATCGCCTTGCGGCGGTCGCCGAAGCCGGGGGCCTTGACGGCCGCCGAGTGGAACGTGCCGCGGATCTTGTTGACCACGAGGGTGGACAGGGCCTCGCCCTCGACGTCCTCGGCGATGATCAGCAGCGGGCGGGAGCCGCCGGCCTGCATGATCTTCTCCAGCAGCGGGAGCAGGTCCTGGATGGAGGAGATCTTGCCCTGGTTGATCAGGATGTAGGGGTCGTCGAGGACGGCCTCCATGCGCTCCTGGTCGGTCACGAAGTAGTGCGACAGGTAGCCCTTGTCGAAGGCCATGCCCTCGGTGAAGTCGAGGTCGAGACCGAAGGTCTGGGACTCCTCGACGGTGATCACGCCGTCCTTGCCGACCTTGTCCATCGCCTCGGCGATCAGGGCGCCGACCTGCTTGTCCTGGGCGGACAGCGCGGCCACGGCGGCGATGTCCTCCTTGGAGTCGATCGGCCGGGCGCTGGCGCGCAGGTCCTCGGCGACGGCGGCGACCGCGGCGTCGATGCCGCGCTTGAGACCCGACGGGGACGCGCCGGCAGCCACGTTGCGCAGCCCCTCGCGGACGAGCGCCTGCGCCAGCACGGTGGCGGTGGTGGTGCCGTCACCGGCGACGTCGTTGGTCTTGGTCGCCACTTCCTTCACAAGCTGGGCGCCGAGGTTCTCGAACGGGTCCTCCGCCTCGACCTCGCGCGCGATGGTGACGCCGTCGTTGGTGATGGTGGGCGCGCCGAACTTCTTGTCGATGACGACGTTGCGGCCCTTGGGACCGATGGTGACCTTGACGGCGTCGGCGAGTCGGTTCACGCCGCGCTCGAGGGCGCGGCGGGCGTCCTCGTCGAATTTAAGGATCTTCGCCATGGGTGTGGGTGTCCCTCGTGTGTTCTTCGGTAAACGAACCGCGCCCCGGCCCCGGCTGTCTCTGGATGAGCGCGGGTCCCGGGGCGCGGATGTGAGCGTCGGTGCCGGAATTACTTCTCGATGATCGCGAGCACGTCGCGGGCCGAGAGCACGAGGTACTCCTCGTTGTTGTACTTCACCTCGGTGCCGCCGTACTTGCTGTAGAGAACGATGTCGCCGACCTTGACGTCGAGCGGCAGCCTGTTCCCGTCCTCGAAGCGGCCCGGGCCCACGGCCAGGACGGTGCCCTCCTGGGGCTTCTCCTTGGCCGTGTCCGGAATGACCAGGCCCGAGGCCGTGGTCTGCTCGGCGTCGAGCGGCTGGACCACAATGCGGTCCTCAAGCGGCTTGATGGCAACCTTGGAGCTGACGGTCGTCACGATCCGACCTCCCCCTTCGGAGATCTCACGGGGTTATCAATGGCTGGATGGCGACGTGGTGGACCCGTCGTCGCGGGTGCCGGATCCGCCTGTCGCGCGTTGGCACTCACGCGAGGAGAGTGCCAGGTCGAGACTAGGCGGCCGTTAGCACTCAGTCAACTAGAGTGCCAAGTGACCGGTGGCCGCGTCGCGCGGGCGCGGCCGTGCGCCGGGGCTACACGTAGTCCTCCAACCGCGCGATGGCGAAACCCTGTTCGGTCGCGGCGTTGACCACGCGCCGGATCATGTCCGCCATGTCGCCGTCCCACACGTCGTCGCCGCGGAAATGGGTGAGGATGATGTCTCCGGGGTGGAACTTCTGGTCCGCGCGCCCGTATTCGATGCGATCGGGGAACGCCTCCTCCGCCCACAGCGGGATCACCCGGATGCCGCAGGACTTGGCCGCGCGCAGCGTGTCGCGGTCGTAGGCGCCGTACGGGGGCCGGAAGAGCGTGGGCCGCTCGCCGATCTCCTTCTCCAGGACGTCCTGCTGGTGGCAGATCTCCTCGCGCTGCTCGGAGTAGCTGAGGGTGGGCATCTCGCGGTGGTTGACGGAGTGGTTGTGCATGCCGGCGCCGAGTTCGTAGGCCTCCCGGAAGTAGCCGTAGTCGTCGCGGGAGACGTAGTCGGTGAGGAAGCCGCTGTAGGGGACGTCGAGTTCGCGCATCATCTTCAGCAGCTCCGGGTCCTTCTCGGCGCCGTCGTCGATGGTGAGGAAGACGACCTTCTCGTCGGTGGGCACGCTGACGATGACCGGGGGCAGGCCGGAGCCGGTGATGTGGCCCGGCTCGCTGGTCAGTTCGGGCTTCTTCTCCGGGGGCGCGGGCGGGAGCAGCGGAGCCTTCCGCAGGCCCCACCGCTTGGCGGTGGCGACGCGGCGCGCCTCGGCGCGTTCCAGCTTCTTGGCGTACGTGCCCAGCGCGTCCGCGACGCTGCGCGCCTGGGCACGCTGCGATGCGCCGAGACCGAGCACGGCCTCGCCGGGCGGGGCGGCGTCGACCACGGACAGCAGGCCCTGCCCGCCGCCCCCGGAGCCCCCGGGCAGGAGCTCCGGCGGCACCCCGGCTCCCGAGCAGACGAGGGCGAGTATCGTCGCGCCGCCCAGCGCCCCGCACCGCCGGACCCTATGTCTCACCCGACAATCATTTAGTCCTACTTGTCCGATAATCCTCATGCTTCGGGATGCTGCCATCGCGCTGCCCGCACCCCCGGACGCCCTTCCGGACCGGCGGGGAGAATGACCCGTGTGGCCGTACGCACCTCCCACCCCGACGCCCCCGGCGCCCTCGACGCCTTCCTCGCCCTGCTGACCGAGCCGGGCCGGCGGCTGCTGGCCGGGCTCCGCGACCTCGACCCCGCCCGGGAGCTGGCCGTCGCCACCCGCCTGCGCCGCGAGCACCCGCCGGAGCTGGTCGCCGCCGCCATCGGCCAGGCGCGGCTGCGGCAGCGCGCCGCCGCGAAGTTCGGCCCCGACGCCGAGCGGATGTACTTCACGCCCGACGGGGTCGAACAGGCCACCCGCGCCCCGGTGGCCGCCTGGCGCGCCCGGCGCTTCGCCGCGCTCGGCGTCACCCGCGTCGCGGACCTGTGCTGCGGCATCGGCGGCGACGCCCTCGCGCTCGCCCGGGCCGGGCTCACCGTCCTGGCGGTGGACCGCTCCCCGCTCGCCTGCGCGGTCGCCGAGGCCAACGCGGCGGCGCTCGGCCTCGCCGACCGCGTCACCGTGCGCCGCGCGGCCGTGGAGGACACCGATGTCCGGGGCTGGGACGCGGTGTTCGCCGACCCGGCCCGGCGCGGCGCCGGCGGGGGCCGCCGGATCTTCGACCCCGAGGCGTACTCGCCGCCGCTGTCCTGGGCCGTGGAGCTGGCCTCCCGCGTCCCGTACGCGGCCCTGAAGGTCGCCCCGGGCGTGCCGCACGAGGCGGTGCCGGCGGGGGCCGAGGCGGAGTGGGTCTCGGACCGGGGGGACGTGAAGGAGGCGGTGCTGTGGTTCGGCACCGGCCAGGCCGCCCCCCGCCGCGCCACCCTGCTGCCCGGCGGCCACACCCTGACCGGCACCGGCCGCCGGGCCGCCGCGGGACCGCCCGGCCGCTACCTGTACGAGCCGGACGGCGCGGTCATCCGCGCGGGCCTCGTCGCGGACGTCGCGGACCAGGTCGGGGGCCGCCTGCTCGACCCGGCCATCGCGTACGTCACCGGCGACGAGCTGCGGCCGACGCCGTACGCCACGGCCTACGCGATCACGGACGTGCTGCCGTTCAACGTGAAGCGCCTGCGGGCCCTGCTGCGCGAGCGCGGCGTCGGCACCCTGACCATCAAGAAGCGCGGCTTCGCGGTCACCCCCGAAGAGCTCCGCGCCCGTCTGCGCCCCTCCGGCCCGAACGCGAGCACGCTCTTCGTGACCCGCGTCGGCCAGACCCCCACGGCCCTGATCGGCCACCCGGCAGCCTGACCCCGGCGACGGAACCGGCGCGGGGCCGCGGCGGAATCAGTCCGCGACCGGCGCGAAGCGCCAGCGGTGGACCTCCCGGTGGAGCAGCGCGGACGGCGGCTCCGGGAGTTCGGGCAGCTCGGCGGAGAACTCCGCGTCCCACCACGTGATCACCAGCACCCGGTCGTCCGGCGCCGTGAACGTCTCCCGGCGGACCGGCGCCGGGTCCAGCGGCACCGCCCGCGCCCACGCCAGCAGTTCGCCGCCCCGGCCGGCCGCCGCGCGGGCCTCCCACATCAGCGCCACCGCCATCAGGGGTGCGCCCCGGGCACGTGCGTCTCGGTCACCGGCAGCGAGGAGTCGGCCGGCAGGTCCAGCGCGGACGGGGTCCGGCCCCGGGCGACCATCTCCGCGCCGAGCGCCGCGACCATCGCGCCGTTGTCCGTGCACAGCCCGGGGCGCGGCACCCGCAGCCTGATCCCGGCCGCCGCGCACCGCTCCTCGGCCATCGCCCGCAGCCGCGAGTTCGCCGCCACGCCGCCGCCGATCATCAGGTGGTCCACGCCCTCGTCCCGGCAGGCCCGGATCGCCTTGCGCGTCAGCACGTCCGTCACCGCCTCCTGGAAGGACGCCGCGACATCGGCCACCGGCACCTCCTCCCCAGCGTTCCGCCGCGCCTCCACCCAGCGCGCCACCGCCGTCTTCAGGCCGGAGAACGAGAAGTCGTACGGCGCGTCCCGCGGCCCGGTCAGCCCGCGCGGGAACGCGATCGCCCCCGGGTCGCCCTCGCGCGCCAGCCGGTCCACGACCGGGCCGCCCGGGAAGCCGAGCCCCAGCACCCGCGCCACCTTGTCGAACGCCTCGCCCGCCGCGTCGTCGATCGTCGCGCCCAAGGGCCGCACGTCGGCCGTGATGTCCGGCGCCAGCAGCAGCGACGAGTGCCCGCCGGAGACCAGCAGGGCCATCGTCGGCTCCGGCAGCGGCCCGTGCTCCAGCTGGTCGACGCAGATGTGCGAGGCGAGGTGGTTGACGCCGTACAGCGGCCTGCCCAGCGCGTACGCGTACGCCTTGGCGGCCGAGACGCCGACGAGCAGCGCGCCCGCCAGCCCCGGGCCCGCCGTGACCGCCACCGCGTCCAGGTCCGTGGCGGCGACCCCGGCCTCCTTCAGCGCCCGCTCGATGGTGGGGACCATCGCCTCCAGGTGCGCCCGGCTGGCGATCTCCGGGACGACGCCGCCGTACCGGGCGTGGTCGTCCACGCTGGAGGCCACCGCGTCGGCGAGCAGCGTGTGCCCGCGCACCACGCCCACGCCGGTCTCGTCGCAGGAGGTCTCGATGCCGAGGACGAGGGGTTCGTCAGCCATGTTCCGCCGTTTCTTCTTCATCGGACTCCGGGGGCGCCAGCTCGCGCCGCATCACCAGGGCGTCGAAGTTGCCCGGCTGGTAGTAGCCGCGGCGGACGCCGATCCGCCGGAAGCCGAACCGCTCGTAGAGGCGCTGCGCCCGCACGTTGTCCACGCGGACCTCCAGCAGCACCTCCCGGCAGCCCAGCCGCCGCGCGTCGGCCAGCAGCTCCCCCAGCAGCCGCCCGCCGAGGCCCGTGCCCTGGTGAGCGCCGGTCACGCCGATCGTCATCACGTCGCCCGTCCCGCCCGCCACGGCGAGCCCGGCGTATCCGGCCAGCTTCCCGTCGGCGTCCTCGGCCACCAGGTAGCCGCGCGTGCGGTGCGGGCCGCCGGCGCCCGCCAGCTCCGACCAGTACATGCCCTCGGACCACGCGTCCAGCGGGAACAGCTCCGCCTCCAGCGCGAGCACCGGCTCGATGTCCCACCAGCGCATCGCGCGGAGCACGATCTCGCGCGTCATGCCCGGATGACCGCCTTGTACCCGGCGGGCACGCGCGCGTCCGGGCGGCGCAGGTACTCCGGCCTGGGCTCGGGCAGCGCCTCCCCCGCGGCCAGCCGCTCCGCCGCCAGCGCGGCGAGCGCCGCCGCCGAGGCGTGCTCCGGCAGATCGGCGCGCAGCCGGGGGAACGCCGCCGCGTACAGCCGCGCGCCCGCGCCCACGGCGGGCAGCCCGGCGACCCGGTCGGCGATCTCGTCCGGGCGGTCCACCGCCGGGCCCCCGGTCCGGGTCCGCGCGTCGGCGTAACGCGCCCAGTACACCTCCCTGCGGCGGGCGTCGGTCGCCACGACGAACGGCTCGTCCAGCCCGGCCGCCCACGCGATCGAGTCCAGGCTGCACAGGCCGTGCACCGGGATCGCGCGGGCCGCGCCCAGCGCCGCGGCCGTGGCCAGCCCGACCCGCAGCCCGGTGTACGGCCCCGGCCCGGTGCCCACGACCACCGCCGTCACCTCGTCGAGCGAACGGGACGCCGCGGCCAGCACCCGGTCCACAGCGGGCAGCAGCAGCTCCCCGTGCCGGCGGGCGTCGACCTCGTCCGAGGAGGCGAGAACCTCCGCGCCGTCGTGGACGGCGACGGTGACGGCCGGGGTGGCGGTGTCCATGGCGAGCAGCAGCACGCAGCAAGCCTACGGCTCCCCGGGGACCGCCCGGTCGCCTGGTAGCGTCGGCCGCCGGACCCCCGCCCGTGCACCGGCACGGCCCGCGAAAGGCGGCAGACCCGTGGCGCGCCCTACCCCAGCCTCCGGCTCCGGTGCCGTGGTCACCGGGCTGACCGTCGCCGCGCTCGGCGTCGTCGCCTTCCTCGCCCACCAGGCGTCCGCGGGCGACGCCCCACCCGCCACGGCGCCGCCCGCCGCGTCCCCGTCCCCGTCACCGTCCCCGGGACCGGGCGACGACGGAGGCGGCCCGGAGGCCGGGGACCGGCCCGCGGTACCGGCCGGCTCGGGCGAGGGCAAGCGCGTCGTCTACGCCCTCGGGCAGCAGCGGGTGTGGCTGGTCGACACCGGCGGGACCGGCTCCGGCGAGGTGGTGACCGACACCTACGAGGTGTTCCCCAGCCAGGTCGCCCCGCCGCCCGGCGCGTACGCCGTCAGCTCGCGCGCCGCGCAGGGCACCGGCTCGGACGGGGTGGCGATCGAGCACGCGGTCGTCTTCCACGTGGCCGCCGACGGCACGGTGTTCGGCTTCTCCGCCGCCCTCGACGGCGCCACCCCCGACGCCGGGGAGACCGCGCCCCGCACCGGCGGCATCCGGCAGACCCGCCGGGACGGCGACGCGATGTGGCTGTTCGCCAGGACCGGCGTGCCCGTCGTCGTCGTTCCCTAGGGCGCCTGGGCGGCGGTCCTAGGCGCCCAGCGACGCCAGGTCGACCCCGGCCCAGCGCGGCCCGACGCCGGTGGCCGTCACCTCGCGCGCGTCCTCGTCCGGGCCCTCGGCGCCCTCGGCCCGGTGGATCACCACGTGCAGCCGCTGCTCCGACAGCTCCTCCACCCGGCCCTCGCCCCACTCCACGACGACCACCGACTCCGGCAGCGCCACGTCGAGGTCCAGGTCCTCCATCTCCTCCAGGCCGCCTTCGAGCCGGTAGGCGTCCACGTGCACCAGCGGCGGGCCCCCGGCCAGCGGCGGGTGGACGCGGGCGATGACGAACGTCGGCGACGTCACCGCGCCCCGCACGCCCAGCCCCTCCCCGATGCCGCGGGTGAGCGTCGTCTTGCCCGCGCCCAGCTCGCCGGTGAGCAGCACCAGGTCGCCCGGCCGCAGCAGCGCGGCCAGCTTCCGGCCCACCTCCCGCATCCGCTCGGGTCCGGTGACGGTGAACGACGCCGAGGACACCGGCGCCTCAGAGAGCTGGCTCATGGGTCTGGATGCTACGCGCCAGCAGCCGGGCCAGCTGGTCGTTCACCTCGCGCGGCGCCTCCAGCGGCACCAGATGCCCGGCGCCGGGCAGCAGCACCAGCTCCGCCGCGGGGAGGGCGGCGGCGACGCGCTCGCTGTGCGCGGCGGGCGTGATCTCGTCCCGGTCCCCGGCCAGCACCAGCACGGGCGGCGCGGCGGCGGACCCGCCCGTTCCGTTGAACAGCTCCAGCGCCCGCCACTTCTCGTGCAGGCCGAACGCCGGGTAGAACTCGGCGACCACGTCCACCGGCACCGACTCGATGAGCCGCTCCGCGAAGCGCACCACGCCGGGGTCGACATCGCCGGGCGCGCCGAACGAGTACCGCCGCACCAGCCCCGCGTACAGGTCGCCGGCCGCCCGCCGGCCCAGGTCCACCAGGTCCGGTTGGGTGCCCAGGGCCCGCAGCACGCCCGGCAGCACCCGGCGCACCGCGCGGACGGCGGCGGCGGGAAAGCCGTAGGTGACCTCGGCCAGGTTCCCCGCCGAGGTGGACAGGAACGCGGCCCCGGCCACCCGCTCGGCCACGTACGCGGGGAACTGCTCGGCCAGCGCCATCATCGTCATCCCGCCCATCGAGTGCCCCACCAGCACCACGGGCCCCTCCGGCACGGCGGCGTCGAGGACGGCCTTCAGGTCGCGGCCGAGCTGCTCGATCGTCACCGGCCGCCGACCCGGCTCGCGCTGGGCGCGCCCGCGCTGGGACCGGCCGTGGCCGCGCTGGTCCCAGTAGACGGCGCGGGCGGCGCCGCGGAGGGCGGCGCGCTGGAAGTGCCACACGTCCTGGTTCAGGCAGTACCCGTGGCTGAAGACCACGGTCGGCGCCGGGGCCGGGGCCGGAACGTCCACGGGCTCGGGGACCGGGCCGCCGGCGCCGTCGTCGGCGGGCCGGGCGGCGGCCTCCGGCGCGTCGGGCTCGTCGATCTCGAAGTACAGGGCGGTGCCGTCGTCCGCGACGGCGGTGCCGGGCGTCCCGCGCAGCGAGCCGTACGGCCCCGAGGCGTCCAGCGCGAGCCGGGCCCGGCGGCGCACCGCGCGGCTGACGGTGAGGCGGTCGACCGCGACCGTGGTGGCCACGGCGCCCAGCGCCAGCCCGGCCACGCCCATCCGGCGCGGCCACGTCATGACGGGGACTCCGCGGACTGCTCCTCCCGCTCCCCGTGGTAGACGCGGGGAACGCGGGGCCCGACGCGGGTGACGATCTCGTAGCCGATGGTCCCGGCGGCGCGGGCCCAGTCCTCGGCCGTCGGCTCGCCCCGGTCGCCGGGGCCGAACAGCACGGCCTCGTCCCCGACCTCGGCCGTGTCGCCGCCGAGGTCCACGACGAACTGGTCCATCGCCACCCGCCCGGCCACCGTCCGCCACTTCCCCGCCACCAGCACCGGGCCGCTGCCCGAGGCGTGCCGGGGGACGCCGTCGGCGTACCCGGCCGGGACCAGGGCCAGCGTGGTGGCGCCCGGGGTGGTGTACGCGTGGCCGTAGCTCACGCCGTGCCCGCCGGGGACGCGCTTGACCGAGGCCAGCGCGGCGCGCAGGGTCATCACGGGTCGCAGCCCGAAGTCCTCGGGGGCGCCGATCTCGGGCGACGGCGACAGGCCGTAGACCGCGAGCCCCGGCCGGACCAGGTCGTAGTGGGAGGCGGGCAGCGTGAGGGTGGCCGGCGAGTTCGCGAAGTGCCGCACCTCGGGGTCGAGTCCGGCCCGCGCGGCGGTGGCCAGGGCCTCGGTGAACGCGGCCTGCTGGGCGGCGATCGAGGGGTGCCCCGGCTCGTCGGCGCAGGCGAAGTGGGACCACAGGCCCGTGACCCGGACCGAACCGTCCGCCTCGGCGGCCCGCGCGGCGGCGACCAGAGCGGGCCAGTCGGCGGGCTGGCAGCCGTTGCGGCCCAGGCCGGTGTCGGCCTTCAGGTGCACGCGGGCGGTGCGGCCCGCCGCGCGGGCCGCGGCCGTGACCTTCTCCAGCGCCCACCGGCCGCCGACCGAGATGTCGATGTCCGCCTCGACGGCCCGCCGCCACGGCCCGTCCGGGGTCCACACCCAGCACAGCAGCCGCCCGGTGTCCCCGGCCGCGCGCAGCGCCAGGGCCTCGTCCGGGGTGGCCGTGCCCAGCCAGGCGGCGCCCGCCTCGCGCGCGGCGCGGGCGCACGGCAGCATGCCGTGCCCGTACCCGTCGGCCTTGACCACGGCCATCAACTCCGCACCGCCGACGGCCCGTTCGCGGAGCGCGCGGACGTTGGCGCGCAGCGCGCCGAGGTCGATGTCGGCGCGCAGCCGCCAGGCTTCCGCGGGTGAGTGGTCGTTCATCGTCCTCCAGTGTCGCAGGTGGAGCCGCGGCGGCCGGGCCAGACTGGTGCCATGAGGACTGCTTACCGTGTGGAGACCGTCCGGGCCGCCGAACAGGCGCTGATGGCCCGGCTGCCGGAGGGCACGCTGATGGCCAGGGCCGCCGCCGGTCTGGCGGCGGCGTGCGCGGACCTGCTGGGCCCGCGCCGGTACGGGTCACGGGTGGTGCTGCTGGTCGGCAGCGGCGACAACGGCGGCGACGCCCTCTACGCGGGCGCCCGGCTGGCGCGGCGCGGCGTCGCCGTCACGGCGGTGACGGTGCGTCCCGACCGGGTCCACCCCGGGGGTCTGGCCGCGCTGCGGGCGGCGGGCGGGCGCGTGGTGGGTCCCGAGGACGCCGGCCGGGCCGTCGCGCGGGCGGATCTCGTGGTGGACGGGATCACCGGCATCGGCGGGCGCGGCGGCCTGCGGCCCGAGGCCGGGGAGCTGGCCCGGACGGTGGCGGAGCGCGGGGTGCCGGTGGTGGCGGTGGACCTGCCCAGCGGCGTGGACGCGGACACCGGCGAGGTGGCGGGGCCCGCGGTGCGGGCGGCGGTGACCGTGACGTTCGGCACCCACAAACCCGGACTGCTGATCGACCCGGCGGGCGAGTACGCGGGCGAGGTGCGGCTGGTCGACATCGGGCTCGGCCCCGAACTGCCCGCGGAGCCGGACGTGGTGGCGCTGGAGGACGCCGACGTCGCCGCGCTGCTGCCGCGCCCGGCGGCCGAGACCGACAAGTACCGGCGGGGCGTCGTCGGAGTGGCGGCCGGTTCGGCCCGGTATCCCGGCGCGGCCGTCCTCGCCGTGGGCGGCGCGCTGCGCGGCGGCGCGGGGGCCGTCCGTTACGCCGGCCGGGGCCCGGCCGGCACGACGGTCCTGGCCCGGTACCCGGAGACGCTGGTGTCCGGCGGGCCGCCGCGGAAGGCGGGCCGGGTGCAGGCGTGGGTCGTCGGCCCCGGCCTGGGCGACGACCCCGAGGCACGGGCGGCGGTGACGGACGTGCTGGAGGCGGACGTCCCCGTGCTGGTGGACGCGGACGGGCTGCGTCTCCTCGACGCCGGGCACGTGCGCGCCCGCACCGCGCCGACGCTGCTGACCCCGCACGCCGGGGAGGCGGCGGCCCTGCTGGGCACCGAGCGGCGGCGGGTGGAGGAGTCCCGGCTCGCCTCCGTCCGGGCACTGGCCGAGCGGTACCGCGCCACCGCCCTCCTCAAGGGCTCCACGACCCTGATCGCCGCCCCCGGCGGCGGCCCGGTCCGCGTCAACCCGACCGGCACCCCCTGGCTGGCCACGGCGGGCAGCGGCGACGTCCTGTCCGGCCTGATCGGCGCCCTGCTGGCCACCGGCCTGACCGCCCTGGACGCGGCCACGGCGGGCACCTACCTCCACGGCCTGGCGGGCCGTCTGGCGCCACCCCCCGCCATGGCCTCGACAGTGACGGAGGCCCTGCCGGAGGTCTGGGCACGGCTGCTGCGACCGGCCTGACGGCCCGGCACCCCCCGGCGAAGCGCGCCACGGACGGCGGCGGCCCGGCCCGGCAGCCGCGGCACCCGCGCCGGGGGCCCGGGGGCTCAGCCCTCCGCGATCACCACCGCGGAGGCGACGCCCGCGTCGTGGCTGAGGGAGAGGTGCCAGGTCCGGACGCCCAGGGCCGCCGCGCGGGCGGCCACCGTGCCGCGGACCTCCAGGCGGGGACGGCCGTCGTCCGACTGGGTCACCTCGGCGTCCGTCCAGCGCAGGCCCGGCGGCGCGCCCAGGGCCTTCGCCAGGGCCTCCTTCGCCGCGAACCGCGCGGCGAGCGACGCGACGCCGCGCCGTTCACCGCTGGGCAGCCACAACTCGGCCGCCACGAACAGCCGGTCGGCCAGATCGGGCGTCCGTTCCAGCGACCGCGCGAACCGGTCGATCTCCGCCACGTCGATGCCCACGCCCACGATCACGCGCGCACCACGCCCCCGTCCCGGTCCGTGACCTCGTACCCCACCTCGTCGGACTCCCGGCGCAGCACCACCACCTGGTCCACCGCGCCGTCCCGCAGCTCCAGCACGTCACGCGTGGCCAGGCCGCCGAACGCCGCCGCGTCCGAGGCCAGGAACGACTCGCCGTCCCCCAGCCCCACCGCCAGCGGCAGCTCGCGGCGCGCGCCGACCACCGTGTCCGGCTCGTCGGCGTGCACGGCCAGCAGCGCGTAGGCGCCGCGCAGCGAACGGCACACCTGCCGCATCGCCTCCGCCAGGTCCGCGCACGACGAGAACGCCTCCGCCAGCAGGTGCGCGACCACCTCGGTGTCCGTGTCGGAGGCCAGCTGGTGCCCCCGGCCCGCCAGTTCGGCGCGCAGCTCGGCGTGGTTGTCGATCCGGCCGTCGTGCACGACCGCGACCCGGCCCGCGTTGTCGAGCTGCGGGTGGGCGTTCCCGTCGGTGGGCGCGCCGTGCGTGGCGAGCCGCAGATGCCCGATCGCGCTGCCGCCCGTGGGCAGCGGACGGCGGTCGAGAACGCGGCGCAGCGCGGGCAGGTCCCCGGCCGTCTTCGCCGCCGCGAGGCCGCCGTCGCTGAGGACCGCGACGCCCGACGAGTCGTATCCGGGCCGCTCGATCCGGCCCAGCCCGGCGAGGACCACTTCGAGGGCGGAGCCCGCTCCTGTGTAACCGACCATCCCGCACATGCGGGCAGACTAGCCGGGGCAGGACAATGGGCGGGTGACAACCTCGCTCCAGCAGCAGACACCGTTCGTCGACCTCAGTCGCGCGGAGTGGAGTGCGCTGCGTGAACGCACCCCCCTGCCACTGACGGCCGAGGAGGTCGAACGGCTGCGCGGCCTCGGTGACGTCATCGACCTGACCGAGGTCGTCGAGGTCTACCTGCCGCTGTCCCGGCTGCTGAACCTGTACGTGGGCGCGACGGAGGGCCTCCGGTCCGCCGTCAGCACCTTCCTGGCCGGCGTCCAGCCCGCGACCCCGTTCGTCATCGGCATCGCGGGCAGCGTGGCGGTGGGCAAGTCCACCGTGGCCCGCCTGCTCCGGGCGCTGCTGGCGCGCTGGCCGGAGCACCCGAGGGTGGAGCTGGTCACCACGGACGGCTTCCTGCTCCCCAATGCCGAGCTGACGCGTCGTGGGCTGATGTCCCGCAAGGGCTTCCCCGAGTCGTACGACCGGCGGGCACTGACGCGGTTCGTGGCGGAGGTGAAGGCGGGCAAGGAGGAGGTGAGCGCGCCGGTCTACTCCCACCTCACCTACGACATCGTGCCGGGCGAACGGCTGACGGTCCGCCGGCCGGACATCCTGATCCTGGAGGGGCTGAACGTGCTGCAGCCCACCCAGATGGGACGGGTGGGCCTGGCCGACTACTTCGACTTCTCGGTGTACGTGGACGCCAGGACGGAGGACATCGGCGGCTGGTACCTCGACCGCTTCCGGACCCTGCGGGCGACGGCGTTCCAGGACCGGGCGTCGTACTTCCGCAGGTACGCCGAGGTCCCGGAGGAGGAGGCGATGGCGTACGCGCGGAACCAGTGGCGGACGATCAACGAGCCGAACCTCCGCGAGAACATAGCCCCGACCCGCTCCCGCGCCACGCTCGTCCTGCAGAAGGGCTTCGACCACAAGGTGCGCCGGCTGCGCCTGCGCAAGCTCTGACCGTCACCCCAGGGCGGACTTCACCACGTCGGCCAGGCCGGACGCCACCGCGCGGGCCTGGGCGGCGTCCGCCGCCTCCACCATCACGCGCACCAGCGGCTCGGTCCCGGACGGGCGCAGCAGCACGCGGCCCGTCCCGCCGAGCTGCCGCTCGGCCTCGGCCACCGCCTCGGACAGCTCCCGGCACTCCGCGACCCGGGAGCGGTCCACGTCGGGCACGTTGATCAGCACCTGCGGCAGCCGTTCCATCACCCGCGCCAGCTCGCCCAGCGGACGGCGCGACGCCGCGACGCGCGCCGCGAGCAACAGGCCGGTGAGCGTGCCGTCGCCCGTCGTCGCGTGGTCCAGCACGATCACGTGCCCGGACTGCTCGCCGCCCAGCGAGAAGCCGCCGCGCTTCATCTCCTCCAGCACGTAGCGGTCCCCGACCGCCGTCTGCCGCAGCTTCAGGCCCTCCCGCTCCATCGCCAGCGTGAACCCGAGGTTCGACATCACCGTGGTCACGACCGTGTCGTGCCGCAGCGTGCCCGCGTCCCGCATGGCCACGCCCAGCACGGCCAGGATCTGGTCGCCGTCCACCGGCGTGCCCGCCGCGTCGGCGGCCAGGCAGCGATCCGCGTCGCCGTCGACCGCGATGCCCAGGTCCGCGCCGTGCGCGGGCACGGCGGCGCACAGCGGGCCGAGGTGGGTGGAGCCGTAGCCGTCGTTGATGTTGAGGCCGTCGGGCTCGGCGCCGATCGTGACGACCTTGGCGCCCGCCCGCGCGAACGCCTCCGGCGCCACCCGCGACGCCGCGCCGTGCGCCGCGTCGATGACGACCTTCACGCCGTCGAGCCGGTTCGGCAGGACGCTCACGAGGTGCGCGACGTACGCGTCGAAGCCCTCCCCGTACTCGGAGACCCGGCCGACGCCCGCGCCCACCGGGCGCTCCCACGGCCGGCCGGCGGCGTGGTCCCAGTAGGCCGCCTCGATGCGGTCCTCCAGGTCGTCGGCCAGCTTGTGGCCGCCCGCCGCGAAGAACTTGACGCCGTTGTCCGGCATCGGGTTGTGGCTGGCCGAGAGCATCACGCCGAAGTCGGCCCCGAGCGAGCCCGTCAGGTACGCCACGGCCGGCGTCGGCAGCACGCCGACCCGCAGGACGTCCACGCCCGCGCTGGCCAGCCCCGCCACCACGGCCGCCTCCAGGAACTCCCCGGACGCCCGCGGGTCGCGTCCGACGACCGCGAGCGGGCGCGGACGCCGCCCCGGCCTGGACGAGCCCCCCGCTGTGACGAGCACGCCCGCCGCCGCCACCGACAGGCCGAGCGCCATCTCGGCCGTGAGATCCGCGTTGGCGACGCCGCGCACGCCATCCGTGCCGAAGAGTCGTCCCACTGTTTTCCCTCCGAAATTTTCACACCAAGCGGCCCGTGCGTTAACCATATGCAGCGATCAGCCTACAAAGGGAACGCCCCGACAGCATGGATCCGCTGTCGGGGCGTTGACCGGCACAGGGCGTCAGCGCTTGCTGTACTGCGTCCCCTTACGGGCCTTCTTCAGACCGGCCTTCTTCCGCTCCACCGCACGGGCGTCACGGGTGAGGAAGCCGGCCTTCTTCAGGGGGCCGCGGTTGTTGTCCACGTCCGCCTCGTTGAGCGCGCGGGCCACGCCGAGGCGCAGCGCGCCCGCCTGGCCCGAGATGCCGCCGCCGGAGATACGGGCGACGACGTCGTACCGCTCGTCGAGCTCCAGCACCTTGAAGGGCTCGTTCACGGACTGCTGGTGCACCTTGTTCGGGAAGTAGCTCTCCAGGGTGCGACCGTTGATCTTCCACTTGCCGCTGCCGGGCACGATCCGCACACGGGCGATCGCGTTCTTGCGGCGGCCGGTACCGGCGCCGGGCAGCGGGTCGCCGAAGCGGGCCGCGACCGTCTCGGTGGCGGCGAACTCCTCGGGCGCGCTCTCGGTCGTGTACTCCTCGACCTCGGGGACCTCGGTGTCAAGGGTCTCGGGGGTGGGCTCGGCCACGGTTCTCCTCAGCTTCTCTTTCGTCGTGTGGGCGTGGCCGGACTACTGCGCGACCTGGGTGATCTCGAACGGCACGGGCTGCTGCGCGGCGTGCGGGTGCTCGGGGCCCGCGTAGACCTTCAGCTTGGAGAACATCTGACGGCCGAGGGTGTTCTTCGGCAGCATGCCCTTGACCGCCTTCTCGACGGCCTTCTCGGGGTTGTTCTTCAGCAGGTCCTCGTAACGGACGGACCGCAGACCGCCGGGGTACCCGGAGTGGCGGTAGGCCATCTTCTGGGTCCGCTTGTTGCCGGACAGGTGCACCTTGTCGGCGTTGACGATGATGACGAAGTCACCGGTGTCAACGTGCGGCGCGTACACCGGCTTGTGCTTGCCCCGCAAAAGGGTGGCGGCCTGGGCGGCCAGTCGGCCCAGGACGACATCGGCGGCGTCGATGACGTGCCATTGACGCTGGATGTCGGTGGGCTTGGGGCTGAACGTACGCACGGTCGTAGCCTTCGCTTCTTCAGTGGTGAGACTCTGACAAGGCCACCCGACGATCACGGCAGAAATGGTCCCGCCCCGGTGACGCAAACCGGGTGGCGACCGCTGGCAACCGTCCTGGTGGACCGGCGCAAGGCCCCTCACGTGAGATCGAGCAAGCCATACGCATTATCGACCAGGCAGAGTACCGCTCTCGCGCGGCCTCGGTCAAAACGGGCCCGGCACGGCACCGCGGGGGGACGCGTTCCGGCCACCCGCCCGGCCCTCGCCCCGGCCGGCGGACCGCGCCACCGCGGGACCGGGGCGGTGAGGCCGCGGAGGCACCCCACTAAGCTGCGGCCATGAGTTACGGGCAGGGGGGACCGGCGTGGGTCCCCGGGGGATCGAACACACCGGACTGGGACGCGCTCGCCGCCGACGCCGAGCGGCGGCGCGGACGGCGGCGCCTCATGCTGATCGGCGGCTCCGTGCTGGCCGCCCTGACGATCAGCACCCTGGTCGCGCTCGCCATCGTCAACCAGAGCGACGACGAGCGCGTCGGCGCCTCCGGCACCCCGTCCGCCACCCTCCCCGACGCCTCCGGCCTGCCCTCCGGCAGCGACGACGCCGAGCCCTCCTTCGAGGAGACGACGCTGCCGCCCCTCCCGCAGCCGCGCGAGTTCATCTCCGACGCCGACAAGGACCTCGCGCCCTTCGAGGCCGACACGTTCTGGGCCGGCGACAGCATGGAGATCGACGGCCGCGCCTACGCCAGGGCGGCCACCGACTCCGTCACCGACTGCGCCGGGGCGACCAGCCCCGACCTCGGCGCGGTCCTCGCCGAGCACGGCTGCACCGCCCTGCTGCGCGCCACCTACACCGGGGAGGGCGTCGCGGTCACCGTGGGCGTCGCCCAGTTCCCCACCGAGGAGGACGCCCAGGCGGCCCGCGAGGACGCCGGCGGCGCCGGGAAGTACCTGCTCGCGCTGACCGGCGGCGACGCCCCCTCCTTCTGCCAGCTCGGCGGCTGCCGCACCACCACCAACCAGGTCGGCCGCTACACCTACTTCACCATCGCCGGCAACAGCGACGGCTCCCCCGACAGCGGCGACGGCACCCCCGCCCAGCAGGCCGCCCGGGACGGCAACGACCACGCGTTCGCCAGCATCATCCAGCGCGGCGAGGCCCAGGCGTCCGCCTCCGCCAGCGCCCTCGTCGAGGAGCGCCGCCGCAGCCAGGAGGGCTGAGACTCCGCGTCCCGGGCTGCGATCCCGCGCCTTGCCACAGCGCACGGGGGCACCTCGGGCCTCAGCCCTCCGCGCCGTCCGCGTCCGTGAGCGAGCGGAGGTTGCGGGCCTCGGCGTTACGGGCCGCGAGGGCGTCGTCCGGCGGGTAGGCGACCTTCTCCAGGGTCAGGCCGTGCGGCCTGACCACGTGCACCGCCGAGTCCCGCACGCGGGCCGCCAGCACCCGCGCGGGCCAGTCCGGCGGCCGGTGCCCGTCGCCCACGAACAGCAGCGCGCCGACCAGCGAGCGCACCATGTTGTGGCAGAACGCGTCGGCCTCGACCGTGCCCTCCACGACGCCGTCCGGCCGCCGCTCCCAGCGCAGCGCCCGCAGCGCCCGGATGGTGGTCGCGCCCTCGCGCCGCTTGCAGAACGCGGCGAAGTCGTGCTCGCCCAGCAGCAGCGCCGACGCCTCGTTCATCGCCGCCACGTCCAGCGGCCAGTTGTGCCACAGCACGTGCCCGCGCAGCAGCGGATCCACCCCGCCCGGGTGGTCGCCGACGCGGTAGGCGTAGCGCCGCCAGATCGCCGAGAACCGCGCGTTGAAGTGCTCGGGCGCCCGCACCGCCCGCCACACCCGCACGTCCTGCGGCAGCCGCCCGGCCAGCCTGCGCACGAGCTTGTCGTGCTGCTCCGCCCACACCGCCTCGGGCAGGTCCACGTGGGCCACCTGCCCCCGGGCGTGCACGCCCGCGTCCGTGCGGCCGGCCACGGTCAGCTCCCAGCGCTCCTCACCCGCCCGGGTCACCACCCGCAGCGCCTCCTCGATCTCCCCCTGGACCGTGCGGCGCCCCTCCTGCCGCGCCCAGCCGGAGAAGCCCTGCCCGTCGTAGGACAGGTCGAGCCGCACCCGGACCAGGCCGGGCGGAACGCGGTCGCGGTCGTCGCTCATCGAAACCCTTCTGCATCGCCGCACGGCGGAACGCCGCTGGGCCTGCTCCCCGGGGGGAACAGGCCCAGCGGGCGGAACGGACGGTCAGGCGTCCTTCTCGGCCTGCTCGTCCTTCGACTCCTCCGCGGCCTCGGTGGCCTCGGTGGCCTCGGTGGCCTCCGTCGCCTTCGCGGTCTCGGACTCCTTGACCGCGCGCTTGGCGGCGGCCTCGGCCTCGCCGACGGCCTCCTGCTGCACGGTCAGGGCCTCCACCAGCTCGATGACCGCCATCGGGGCGTTGTCGCCGCGACGCGGGCCGACCTTGGTGATCCGGGTGTAGCCGCCGGGACGGTTGGCGAACTTCGGCCCGATCTCCGTGAACAGCGTGTGCACCACGCTCTTGTCGCGGATGGTCTGCATCACCTGGCGACGGTTGTGCAGGTCGCCCTTCTTCGCCTTGGTGATCAGCCGCTCCGCGACCGGACGCAGCCGCCGGGCCTTGGCCTCGGTGGTCTTGATGCGGCCGTGCTCGAACAGCGCGGTGGCGAGGTTCGCCAGAATCAGACGCTCGTGGGCGGGGCTGCCGCCCAGCCTGCGGCCCTTGGTGGGCGTCGGCATTGTTCTCTCCTGTCGGTCTGCACCGGCCGTATCAGGTACCGGTGTCAGCGTGGTCACGCCCGGGGCGGTCCCCGGACGGTGAGCCTCCGCCGGAACGCGGCCGGGCCGCGTCCCGCCGGAGGAACGTCCGCGCCGGCCGTACCAGGTACCGGCGCGGGAAGCGGATCAGTACTGCTCGGTCTCCGCGAAACCGGTGTCGCCGTCGTCCTCCGCGCCGAACGCGTCGGCCGCGGTGGTCGGGTCGAATCCGGGCGGGCTGTCCTTCAGGGCCAGGCCCATCCCGGCCAGCTTCGCCTTGACCTCGTCGATCGACTTCGCGCCGAAGTTGCGGATGTCGAGCAGGTCGGCCTCGGAACGGGCCACCAGCTCGCCCACCGAGTGGATGCCCTCGCGCTTGAGGCAGTTGTAGGACCGGACGGTCAGCTCCAGCTCCTCGATCGGCAGCGCCAGGTCGGCGGCGAGCGCCGCGTCCGTCGGCGACGGGCCCATGTCGATGCCCTCGGCGTCGACGTTCAGCTCGCGCGCCAGGCCGAACAGCTCGACCAGCGTCTTGCCGGCCGACGCCATCGCGTCGCGCGGACGCATGGCCTCCTTGGTCTCGACGTCGACGATCAGCTTGTCGAAGTCGGTGCGCTGCTCGACACGGGTGGCCTCGACCTTGTAGGTCACCTTCAGCACCGGGCTGTAGATGGAGTCCACCGGGATCCGGCCGATCTCCTGGCCGGCCTGCTTGTTCTGCACCGCCGAGACGTAGCCGCGACCGCGCTCGACGGTCAGCTCCATCTCCAGCTTCCCCTTGTTGTTCAGGGTCGCGAGCACCAGGTCGGGGTTGTGCACCTCGACACCGGCCGGCGGGGCGATGTCCGCGGCGGTGACCAGACCCGGGCCCTGCTTGCGCAGGTACATCACCACGGGCTCGTCGTGCTCGGAGGAGACGACGAGCTGCTTGATGTTGAGGATCAGGTCGGTGACGTCCTCCTTGACGCCCGGCACGGTGGTGAACTCGTGCAGCACCCCGTCGATGCGGATGCTGGTGACGGCCGCGCCGGGGATGGAGGACAGCAGCGTGCGCCGCAGGGAGTTGCCGAGGGTGTAGCCGAAGCCCGGCTCCAGCGGCTCGATCACGAACCGGGAGCGGAACTCGTCGACGACCTCTTCGGTCAGGGAGGGACGCTGAGCGATCAGCATGGTGATGACTCCAGTCTTCGGCACCCGCTATTTGATGCCGAGCCAGACGATGTGTACGACAAGGGTACGGGTGGAGCCGCGCGAACCGCGTGGCCCCACCCGCACCCGGAGCGCCGGAGTGCCGCTACCCGGTTACTTCGAGTAGAGCTCGACGATGAGCTGCTCCTGCACCTGGGTGTCGATCACCTGGCGCTCGGGCAGCGAGTGGACGAGGATCCGCAGCCGGGACGGGATGGACTCCAGCCACGCGGGAACGGTCTTGTCCCCGGCCTCCGCCTGGGCCACCTGGAAGGGGGTCAGGGCGCGGGAGGACTCGCGGACCTCGATGATGTCGTTCGGCGACACGCGCGCCGAGGGGATGTCGGTCTTCCGGCCGTTGACCAGGATGTGGCCGTGCCGGACGAGCTGACGGGCGTGGTCGCGGGACTTGGCGAAGCCGGCCCGGTAGACCACGTTGTCGAGCCGGGACTCCAGGATGCGGAGCAGGTTCTCACCCGTCTTGCCCGACTGGCGGTTCGCCTCGTTGTAGTACCCCCGGAACTGCTTCTCCAGGACGCCGTAGATGCGCGCGCACTTCTGCTTCTCGCGCTTCTGCAGCAGGTACTCGCTGTCCTTGGTGCGCCCGCGTCCGTGCTCACCCGGGGGGTAAGGACGGATCTCGATCGGGCACTTAGCGCTCTCGCACTTGGCTCCCTTGAGGAAGAGCTTCTGCTTCTCCCGACGGCAACGCTTGCAGTCGGCCCCGGTGTAACGCGCCATGGTTCTCTCAGTCTCCTACTTCACCTGGTCAGACACGCCGGCGCTTCGGCGGGCGGCAGCCGTTGTGCGGGGTCGGGGTGACGTCCTGGATCGAGCCGACCTCGAGGCCGGTGGCCTGGAGGGAGCGGATCGCGGTCTCGCGGCCGGAGCCGGGACCCTTCACGAAGACGTCCACCTTGCGCATCCCGTGCTCCTGCGCCCGGCGCGCCGCGTTCTCCGCGGCCATCTGCGCGGCGAACGGCGTGGACTTCCTGGAGCCCTTGAAGCCGACGTGGCCGGCGGAGGCCCAGGAGATCACGTTGCCGCTGGGGTCGGTGATCGAGACGATGGTGTTGTTGAACGTGCTCTTGATGTGGGCGTGCCCATGAGCGACGTTCTTCTTTTCCTTGCGGCGCACCTTCTTGGCGCCGGCGGAACGGCCCTTTGGAGGCATGTGGTCTTAACTCCCGTGGAGGTGGTCGGTCCTGCTGCCGGACCGCTTGCGGCGTCCGGTGGGACTACTTCTTGCCCGGCTTCTTCTTGCCGGCGATCGCGCGACGCGGGCCCTTGCGGGTGCGGGCGTTGGTCTTGGTCCGCTGGCCGTGGACGGGCAGGCCACGACGGTGACGGATGCCCTCGTAGCACTGGATCTCGACCTTGCGGCGGATGTCGGCCTGGATCTCGCGACGGAGGTCACCCTCGGTGCGGATGTTGTTGTCCACGTACTCGCGGATCTTGACGAGGTCTTCCTCGACCAGATCCCGCACGCGCGTGTCCGGGTTCACCCCGGTGTTGGCGAGCGTCTCCTTGGCAAGGGTGCGTCCGATGCCGAAGACGTAGGTGAGAGCGACCTCGACGCGCTTGTCACGCGGAAGGTCGACGCCTGCGAGGCGTGCCATGTGATGTGGCTCCTGGTGGTGGTGTCGTCGGAGGTCTGCCGCAGCACCGTTCCCGCATCGGCGTCCGATCCGGGTCCCCGGCCTCCGACCGGGGGTGTCGTCCCCGCGCTGCGCGAGGGGTCGGGTGTCTGCGCATGTGCTGTTGTCGCGTGCGTCGCGCGAAGCGCTGCGAAAAGTACGGTGCGGTCAGCCCTGGCGCTGCTTGTGGCGCAGGTTCTCGCAGATGACCATGACGCGCCCGTGGCGGCGGATCACCTTGCACTTGTCGCAGATCTTCTTGACGCTCGGCCTGACCTTCATGGCTTCAGGATCTCCGGGTCTCGATCTGCTCTTGTCAATCCGTGGTGCTGCGTGTGCTACTTGTAGCGGTAGACGATCCGCCCGCGCGTCAGGTCGTAGGGAGACAGCTCCACCACGACGCGGTCGTCGGGAAGGATACGGATGTAGTGCATCCGCATCTTGCCGCTGATGTGCGCGAGAACCTGGTGCCCGTTCTGGAGCTCCACCTTGAACATCGCGTTCGGCAGAGACTCGACGACGGTGCCCTCGATCTCGATGGCCCCTTGTTTTTTGGCCATGCTTGAGCGCTTCACCTTCCGGGATCGGCTACCTGGACGGCCCCGGACAGACGGGTGCACCAGGACCGACTCATCAGTCTACGGCACCCCAGGGGAAAACACGAATCGGTGATCTTTCCCACCGGAGAAGATCATTAAGCCAGCGGATCGGGCGCGGCCGTGACGCCGAGTTCGGCGAGCTTGGCCCGGCCGCCGTCCGGGGCGGTGAGCACGAGCGGGCCCTCCTCGGTCAGCGCCACCGAGTGCTCCCAGTGCGCGGCCCAGGTCCCGTCGTTCGTCTTCACGGTCCACTCGTCGGCCAGCACGTGCGTCTTCGGGGTGCCTAGCGAGAGCATCGGCTCGATCGCCAGGCACGTCCCGGGCACCAGGCGCGGGCCGCGGCCACGCCTGCGGTCCACGTAGTTCAGCAGGTGCGGGTCCATGTGCATCTCGCTGCCGATGCCGTGGCCGCCGTAGTTCTCGATGATGCCGTACTTGCCGGACGGCGGCAGCGGCTGGCGGCGGATGTAGCTCTCGATGGCCCGGGAGATGTCCACCAGCCGGCTGCCCTTGCGCATCGCGGCGATGCCGGCCCACAGCGACTCCTCGGTCACCCGGCTCAGCTCGTGGAGCTGCGGCGCGTGGCCCTCGCCCACGAAGACCGTCAGCGCCGCGTCCGCGTGCCAGCCGTCGACGATCGCGCCGGCGTCGATCGAGATGATGTCGCCCGCCTTGAGCACGGTGTCCCGGTCCGGGATGCCGTGCACCACGACGTCGTTCACCGACGTGCAGATGCTGGCCGGGAAGCCGCCGTAGCCGAGGAAGTTCGGCTTGGCGCCCCGTTCGGCCAGCACCTGCGCGGCGATGTCGTCCAGTTCCTTGGTGGAGGCGCCGGGCACCGCCGCCTCGGCACAACGGCGGTGTATCTCGGCAACGACAAGACCGGCCGCGCGCATTTTCGCGATCTGCTCGGGGGTCTTGATTTCCACCATGAGTGATGTTCCTCTCGGGCGCCGGATCAGGCGGCGCGTTCCGGCAGGGCGTCCAGCGCCCGCTGGGTCACTTCGGGGACCGAGGCGAGGGCCGGGATCGTGGAGACCAGGCCCTGCTCGCGGTAGTAGTCGATGATCGGCTCGGTCTCCTGGTGGTAGACCGCGAGCCGCTTCCGGACGGTGTCCTCGCGGTCGTCCTCGCGCTGGTACAGCTCCCCGCCGCAGACGTCGCACACGCCGTCCTTCAGGGGCGGCCGGTACGTCGAGTGGAAGGCGTGGCTGCTGTCCTTGCGGCAGGTGCGGCGGCCGGCGATGCGCTTGACCACCTCGTCCTCGGGGACCTCCAGGTCCAGGACCGCGTCGAGCTTGTGCCCGGACTCCACCAGCATCCCGTCCAGGGCCTTGGCCTGGGAGATGTTGCGGGGGAAGCCGTCGAGCAGGAAACCGTCCCCGGCGTCCGGCTGGGCGAGCCGGTCCGCGGCCATCGCCACGGTGATCTCATCCGGTACGAGTCCGCCTTCGCGCAGGATGGACTCGACCTTGCGGCCGAGCTCTGTGCCCTGACTGATGTTGGCCCGGAAAAGATCGCCGGTCGAGATGTGCGGAATGGCCAGGCGTGTGGCGAGCAACGCGGCTTGCGTGCCCTTACCCGCGCCCGGCGGTCCGACGAGGACGATTCGCATCAGCGTAGGAACCCTTCGTAATTGCGCTGGTGGAGCTGACTCTCAATCTGCCGCACCGTTTCCAGGCCGACACCCACGATGATCAGAATGGATGTCCCACCGAAGGGGAAGTCCTGCTGTGCGTCGAACATCACCAGCGCCACGGTAGGCACCAAGGCGATCAGACCCAGATAGAGGGACCCGGGCCACGTGATGCGGTTCAGCACGTAGCTCAGGTACTCGACCGTGGGGCGGCCCGCCCGGATACCCGGGATGAACCCACCATACTTCTTCATGTTTTCGGCTACGTCTTCGGGGTTGAAGGTGATGGCCACGTAGAAGAAGGCGAAGAAGACGATGAGAAGGAAGTACGTAGTGATGTAGTACGGGTGGTCACCGCCCGTGAAATACCGCGCCACCCAGTCCGTCCAGCCGCCGGAATCGCTGCCGGCGAACTGCACGAGGAGCTGCGGAATGTAGAGCAGTGAGGACGCGAAGATGACGGGAATCACACCGGCCTGATTCACCTTGAGCGGGATGTAGGTCGACGTGCCGCCGTAGGAACGGCGCCCGATCATCCGCTTGGCGTACTGGACGGGGATACGACGCTGCGCCAGCTCGACGAAAACCACCAGCCCGACCATGGCGAGACCGCAGGCGACGACGGTGCCGAATTCGATCCAGCCGTCGGCCAGGCTGCCCTGCTGCTTGATCTGCCACAGCGAAGCCGGGAACCCGGCGGCGATGGAGACGAACATCAGCATGGACATGCCGTTACCGATACCCCGGTCGGTAATCAGTTCACCCATCCACATGATGAGTGCGGTGGCAGATGTGAGAGCAATCACCATGACCAGCGTCGTGAAGACGGAGTCGTCCGGGATGATCTCGTTGCGCACCGTGCACTGGGGGAAGAGGGTGCCGCTGCGGGCGGTGGCGACCAGACCCGTCGCCTGGAGGACGGCCAGGGCGATCGTCAGGTAGCGCGTGTACTGGGTGATCTTCGCCTGGCCGGCCTGCCCCTCCTTCTTGAGGGCCTCCAGCCTGGGGATCACGACCACGAGCAGCTGAAGGATGATGCTCGCGGTGATGTAGGGCATGATGCCGAGCGCGAACACGGTGAGTTGCAGCAGCGCGCCGCCGCTGAACATGTTCACCAGACCGAACAGACCCGCGCCGGCCCCTGCCTCGGCCTCCTTCACACACTGATCGACGTTCTGAAAGCTGACCCCCGGCACCGGGATGTGCTGGCCGAGCCGGAACAGCACGACGATGCCGAGCGTGAAGACCAGCTTCTTACGCAGGTCGGGCGTCTGGAACGCCCGGGCGAACGCGGTGAGCACGGCTCCTCCTGCGCCCCCCGCGGTGAGCGCGAGAGGTTTCGGTCTTGAAGTCCAACGGATATGACAGATCTGGTGACGACAACGGACGCCACCTTACCGGCGCGGCCCCCGGGCGGGAACGACTGACCGGGGACGCCCATGCGCGGACGTCCCCGGTCAGACTTACCTGCTCAACAGCGCGTCCACCGACTCAGGAGCGGTCGGTGACGGTGCCGCCGGCCGCGGTGATCTTCTCCCGGGCCGAGGAGGAGACGGCGTCCACCGTCACCGTCAGCGCCACGGAGATGTCGCCGGAGCCGAGCACCTTCACCAGCTCGTTCTTCCGGACGGCGCCCTTGGCGACCAGGTCCTCCACGGTCACCTCGCCACCCTCCGGGTAGAGGGCGGCGAGACGCTCCACGTTGACGACCTGGTACTGCTTGTGGGCCGGATTGCGGAAGCCCTTGAGCTTCGGCAACCGCTGGATCAGCGGGAGCTGACCACCCTCGAAGCCGGCCTTGACCTGGTACCGGGCCTTGGTGCCCTTGGTGCCGCGACCCGCGGTCTTGCCCTTGGACGCCTCACCACGACCCACGCGGATCTTGGCCTTCTTGGCGCCCGGCGCGGGCCGGAGGTCGTGGAGCTTCAGGGGACCGCTCCCGGCGCTCTCCTTCTTGGCGAGGTCCGCCATGATCAGTCCACCTCCTCGACCGTCACCAGGTGCCGCACGGTGTTGGCCATGCCGCGGATCTCCGGGCGGTCATCCTTGACGACCACGTCGTTGATACGCCGCAGCCCGAGCGAGCGCAGCGTCTCCCGGTGGTTCTGCTTGCTCCCGATACGGGACTTGACCTGAGTGATCTTCAGCCGGGCCATCACGCACCCACCCCGGCGCGCGCCCGCAGCAGAGCGGCGGGAGCCACGTCCTCCAGCGGCAGGCCGCGGCGGGCGGCGATCTCCTCGGGGCGCTGCAGGCCCTTCAGAGCGGCCACCGTGGCGTGCACGATGTTGATCGGGTTGGACGAGCCGAGCGACTTGCTCAGCACGTCGTGGATGCCCGCACACTCCAGCACGGCGCGCACCGGGCCGCCGGCGATCACACCGGTACCGGGGGAGGCCGGCTTCAGCAGGACGATGCCCGCCGCCTCCTCGCCCTGGATCGGGTGCGGGATGGTGCCCTGGATCCGGGGGACCTTGAAGAAGTGCTTCTTGGCCTCCTCGACACCCTTGGCGATGGCGGCCGGCACCTCCTTGGCCTTGCCGTAGCCGACACCGACGGTGCCGTCGCCATCGCCCACCACGACCAGCGCGGTGAAGCTGAAGCGACGACCACCCTTCACTACCTTGGCGACGCGGTTGATCGCGACGACGCGCTCGACGTACGCGGTCTTCTCGGCGGCGGCGCCGCCGTCCCGGCCCTTACGGTCCCGCCGCTCGCCGCCACCTGCGCCACCACCGCGGCGCTGTGGTCCAGCCATTGGAATTACCTCTCTCGATTCAGTCGACGGGACCGGCTCAGAACTTGAGCCCCGCCTCGCGGGCGGCGTCCGCCAGCGCGGCGACGCGCCCGGCGTACCTGTTACCCCCGCGGTCGAACACCACGGCCTCGACACCCGCGGCCCTGGCCCGCTCGGCGACCAGCGCGCCGACGCGCTTGGCCTTGTCGCTCTTGTCGCCCTCGGCACCCCGGATGGACACGTCGAGAGACGAGGCAGAGGCGAGCGTGTGCCCGACGGTGTCGTCCACGACCTGCGCCACCATGTGGCGGTTGGAGCGGGTCACCACCAGGCGCGGCCGCTCGGCCGTGCCGGAGATCTTCTTGCGGATCCGCACGTGGCGGCGCTTGGTCGCGACACGCTTCCGCGCGTCGCCCTTCGCGATCTTGATGCCGTATGCCATGGCTACTTACCAGCCTTTCCGACCTTGCGGCGGATGACTTCGCCCTCGTACTTCACGCCCTTGGCCTTGTACGGGTCGGGCTTCCGCAGCTTGCGGATGTTGGCCGCGACCTCGCCGACCTTCTGCTTGTCGATCCCCTCGACGCTGAACCGGGTCGGGGTCTCGACCTTGAACGCGATGCCCTCCGGGGGCTCGACGAGGATCGGGTGGCTGTAGCCAAGCGAGAACTCGAGGCCGGTGCCCTTGGCCTGGACGCGGTAACCGACACCGCTGATCTCAAGCTTCTTGACGTAGCCCTGGGTCACACCGGTGATCATGTTGGCCACCAGCGTGCGCGACAGGCCGTGCAGGGCACGGTTGCGGTTCTCGTCGTTGGGACGGGACACCAGAATGGCGCCGTCCTCGCCCCGCGACACCTCGATCGGCGCGACCACGGTGTGCGACAGGGCGCCCTTGGGCCCCTTCACCTCCACCGTGCGGCCCTCGATGGTGACGTCCACACCGGCGGGAATCTGGATCGGCTGCTTGCCAATACGCGACATGGCTCTCCTCCGTTCCCTTCCGTCACCAGACGTAGGCGAGGACTTCCCCACCCACGCCCTTCTTCTGCGCCTGCTTGTCGGTGAGCAGCCCGTGGGACGTGGAGATGATCGCCACGCCCAGGCCGCCGAGCACCTTCGGCAGACTCGTGGACTTCGCGTAGACCCGGAGACCGGGCTTCGAGATCCGCTTGATGCCGGCGATCGAGCGCTCGCGGTTCGGGCCGTACTTCAGCTCGAGGACCAGGGACTTGCCCACCTGGGCCTCCTCGGTCTTCCAGCCGGTGATGTAGCCCTCCTGCTGGAGGATCTCCGCGATGTGCGACTTGATCTTGCTGTGCGGCATCACGACGGTGTCGTGGTACGCCGAGTTCGCGTTCCGCAGACGGGTCAGCATGTCTGCGATCGGATCGGTCATGGTCATGAAACGGCCTTGGGCCTCTCTCGCCGGGGTTTCCTTGCGGGGGGAGGGACGTTGTCCCTCCGCGCACACGGGACCTACGGCGTAGTCGGTGTTACCAGGAGCTCTTGGTGACGCCCGGCAGTTCGCCGCGGTGCGCCATCTCACGGAGGCACACACGGCACAGGCCGAACTTGCGGTACACGGAGTGCGGCCGGCCGCAGCGCTGGCAGCGCGTGTAGCCACGCACGGCGAACTTCGGCTTGCGGCTGGCCTTGGCGATCAGAGCCTTCTTCGCCACGGTCACGCCTCCTTGAAGGGGAATCCGAGGAGCTTCAGCAGGCTGCGCCCCTCGTCGTCGGTCGTGGCCGTGGTGACCACGGTGATGTCCATGCCCCGCACCCGGTCGATGCGGTCGGGGTCGATCTCGTGGAACATGACCTGCTCCGTGAGACCGAACGTGTAGTTCCCCCGGCCGTCGAACTGCTTGGGGGACAGGCCGCGGAAGTCGCGGATGCGCGGCAGCGCCAGCGACAGCAGCCGGTCGAGGAACTCCCACATCCGGTCGCCGCGCAGCGTCACGTGCGCGCCGATCGGCTGCCCCTCGCGCAGCTTGAACTGCGCGATGGACTTGCGGGCCTTGGTCACGGTCGGCTTCTGGCCGGTGATCGTGGCGAGGTCGCGCACGGCGCCCTCCATCAGCTTGGAGTCGCGGGCGGCGTCGCCCACACCCATGTTGACCACGATCTTGGTCAGGCCCGGCACCTGCATGATGTTCGGGTACTGGTACTCGTCACGCAGCTTGCCGATGATCTCTTCGCGGTACCGCGTCTTCAGGCGCGGCGCGGTGGCAGTGGCAGTGGTCATCAGATGTCCTCACCGGTCCGGCGGGCAACACGGATCTTGTTGCCGTTCTCGTCGAAGCGGTAGCCGACCCGGGTGGTGACCTTCTTGCCGTCCTTCTCCACCACCAGCGCGACGTTGCTCACGTGGATGGGGGCCTCGGTCGTGATGATGCCACCGGTCTTGGACCCGCGTGCGGTCGCACCGGCCTTCGTGTGCTTCTTGACCCGGTTGACACCCTCGACCAGGACGCGGTCCTCGCGGGGGTAGGCCACGATGACCTTGCCCTGCTTGCCCTTGTCCTTGCCGGTGATGACCTGGACCAGGTCACCCTTCTTGATCTTCATGCTCACAGCACCTCCGGCGCGAGCGAGATGATCTTCATGAACTTCTTCTCGCGCAGCTCACGGCCCACCGGGCCGAAGATACGGGTGCCACGGGGGTCGCCGTCGTTCTTGAGGATGACGGCGGCGTTCTCGTCGAAGCGGATGTACGAGCCGTCCGGCCGCCGGCGCTCCTTCACGGCGCGCACGACGACGGCCTTGACGACGTCGCCCTTCTTCACGTTGCCACCGGGGATCGCGTCCTTGACGGTGGCCACGATGACGTCACCGATGCCCGCGTAGCGGCGCCCGGATCCGCCGAGAACGCGGATGCAGAGGATCTCCTTCGCACCCGTGTTGTCGGCGACGCGCAGTCGCGACTCCTGCTGGATCATTGGTTACTTCGCCTTTTCCAGAATCTCCACGACGCGCCAGCGCTTGGTCGCGGACAGCGGACGGGTCTCCATCAGAAGAACGCGGTCACCGACACCGGCGACGTTCTGCTCGTCGTGGGCCTTGAGCTTGCTCGTGCGGCGGATGATCTTGCCGTACAGGGCGTGCTTGACCCGGTCCTCGACAGCGACAACGACGGTCTTGTCCATCTTGTCGCTGACGACCAGACCCTCACGGGTCTTCCGCCGGCCGCGCTCAGTCGTCTCAGTCACAGTCTTCTCACTCATCAGGCGTTCTCCACCGCCTCGGCGACGGGCTCCACCGACTCGATGCCGAGCTCGCGCTCCCGCATCAGGGTGTAGATCCGGGCGATGTCCTTGCGGACGGCCCTGAGCCGGCTGTTGTTCTCGAGCTGGCCGGTCGCCGCCTGGAAGCGGAGCCGGAACAGCTCCTCCTTCGCCTCGCGCAGCTTCACGACGAGCTCCTCGTCGTTCAGCTCCCGGAGCTCGGCTGCCTTGGTACCGGCTGCCATCACGCCTCACCTGCCTCGCGCCGGACGATCCGGCACTTCATCGGAAGCTTGTGCGCGGCGCGGGTGAGCGCCTCACGAGCGATCTTCTCGTTGGGGTAGGAGAGCTCGAACATCACGCGCCCCGGCTTGACGTTCGCGATCCACCACTCCGGCGAGCCCTTGCCGGAGCCCATGCGGGTCTCGGCGGGCTTCTTGGTCAGCGGACGGTCCGGGTAGATGTTGATCCACACCTTGCCGCCACGCTTGATGTGCCGGGTCATCGAGATACGCGCGGCCTCGATCTGCCGGTTCGTCACATAGGCGCCGGTGACGGCCTGGATGCCGTACTCACCGAAGGCGACCTCGGTACCGCCCTTGGCAGCACCCTTGCGCTTGGGGTGGTGCTGCTTGCGGTACTTGACCTTGCGAGGAATCAGCATGGTCTCAGCTCTCCGTTCCCGTGCTCTCGGCGGCGGGGGCGGCGGGCGCCTCGGCCTTGGGAGCCTCGGCGGCGGGCGCGCCCTGCTGCTGCGGCCTGCGTCCGCGGCCACCGCGCTCGCCGCGACCGCGGGCGGGGCGGTCGCCACCGGGACCGCCGGGCCCGCGGGCCGGGCGGTTGCCGGCGCGGGCGGCGGCGTTCTCGGCGCGGACCTCGGCGATGTTCTTCACGTCGCCCTTGTAGATCCAGACCTTGACCCCGATGCGGCCGAAGGTGGTGCGGGCCTCGAAGAAGCCGTAGTCCACGTTGGCGCGCAGGGTGTGCAGGGGCACGCGGCCCTCGCGGTAGAACTCGGAGCGGGACATCTCGGCGCCGCCGAGACGTCCGCCGCACTGGATCTTGATGCCCTTGGCGCCGGCCTTCATCGTGCTCTGCATCGACTTGCGCATGGCACGGCGGAAGGAGACGCGGGAGGACAGCTGCTCGGCGACCGCCTGGGCCACCAGCTGCGCGTCCAGCTCGGGGTTCTTGACCTCGAGGATGTTGAACTGGATCTGCTTGCCGGTCAGCTTCTCCAGGTTGCCCCGGAGCCGGTCGGCCTCCGCGCCGCGGCGGCCGATGACGATGCCCGGCCGGGCGGTGTGGACGTCGACGCGGACGCGGTCACGGGTGCGCTCGATCTCCACCTTGGAGATGCCGGCGCGCTCCATGCCCTGCGTCAGCATGCGGCGGATCGCGACGTCTTCCTTGACGTAGTCCTTGTACAGCTTGTCGGCGTACCAGCGCGACTTGAAGTCGGTCGTGACGCCGAGCCGGAACCCGTGCGGGTTTACCTTCTGGCCCATTACCGGGTCCCTTCCTTGCTGCTGACGACCACCGTGATGTGGCTGGTCCGCTTACGGATCCGGTAGGCGCGGCCCTGGGCACGCGGCCGGAACCGCTTCAGGGTCGGGCCCTCGTCGACGTACGCCTCACTCACGTAAAGGCTGGCGACGTCCGTGTGGTTGTAGTTGTGCGCGGCGTTGGCGATGGCGCTGTCCAGCACCTTGCCCACCGGCACACTGGCGGCCTGCGGGGCGAAGCGCAGGACCGCCTGAGCCTCCGCGGCGTCCTTGCCGCGGATGAGGTCCACCACACGGCGGGCCTTCATGGGCGTGACGCGGATGTACCGCGCGATAGCCCTGGCTTCCATGGTTGTCCCTTCGGTGTCGGTCATGATCTGCACACCCCGCTCAGCGGCGCCGCGACTTGCGGTCGTCCTTCACGTGGCCGCGGAAGGTGCGGGTCGGCGCGAACTCGCCGAGTTTGTGGCCGACCATCGACTCGGTGACGAACACCGGGACGTGCTTACGGCCGTCGTGCACCGCGATCGTGTGGCCCAGCATCGCCGGGACGATCATCGAGCGGCGCGACCAGGTCTTGATGACGTTCTTGGTACCGGCTTCGTTCTGCGAGTCCACCTTCTTGATCAGGTGGTCGTCGACGAAGGGCCCCTTCTTCAGACTGCGCGGCATCGCAACCTGCTCCTAGCGCTTCTTGTTCGTCTTGCGGCGGCGGACGATGTACTTGTTGCTGGCCTTCTTCGGCGAGCGGGTACGGCCTTCCTTCTTGCCCCAGGGGGAGACCGGGTGGCGGCCACCCGAGGTCCGGCCCTCACCACCACCGTGGGGGTGGTCGACGGGGTTCATCACGACGCCACGGACGCTCGGCCGGACGCCCTTCCAGCGCATCCGGCCGGCCTTGCCCCAGTTGATGTTCGACTGCTCGGCGTTGCCGACCTCGCCGACAGTGGCGCGGCAGCGGACGTCGACCAGGCGGATCTCACCGGAGGGCATGCGCAGGTGGGCCATGCGGCCCTCCTTGGCCAGGAGCTGCACGGAGGCACCGGCGGAGCGGGCGAACTTCGCGCCGCCGCCGGGCTGGAGCTCGATGGCGTGGATGACGGTACCGACCGGGATGTTGCGCAGCGGAAGGTTGTTGCCGGGCTTGATGTCGGCCCCGGCGCCGTTCTCCACGCGGTCACCCTGCTTCAGGTGGGCCGGCGCGATGATGTACCGCTTCTCGCCGTCCGCGTAGTGCAGCAGCGCGATGCGGGCGGTGCGGTTGGGGTCGTACTCGATGTGCGCGACCTTGGCCGGCACGCCGTCCTTGTCGTGCCGGCGGAAGTCGATCACACGGTAGGCGCGCTTGTGGCCGCCGCCCTGGTGGCGGACGGCTACGCGACCGGCGTTGTCCCGGCCACCCTTGCTGTGCAGGGGGCGGACCAGCGACTTCTCCGGCGTGGACCGCGTGATCTCGACGAAGTCGGCGACGCTGGCGCCACGACGGCCCGGAGTCGTCGGCTTGTACTTGCGGATTCCCATTTCTTAGTCCTCGTCCGGTATCGGACGGACCGGCTCCGCTAGGAGACCGGACCGCCGAAGATGTCGATGCTGTCGCCCTCGGCGAGGGTCACGATGGCGCGCTTGGTGCTGGCACGGCGCCCGTAACCGGTGCGGGTGCGCTTGCGCTTGCCCTGCCGGTTGATGGTGTGGACCGAGGTGACCTTGACCGAGAAGACCGCCTGGACGGCCTGCTTGATCTGGGTCTTGTTCGCCCGCGGGTCGACGATGAACGTGTACTTGTTCTCGTCGAGCAGCGCGTAGCTCTTCTCGGACACGACCGGCTTGATCAGGATGTCGTGCGGGTGCGTGATCTCCTTGCTGGAGACCTCGGCGACGGTTCCGTCACTCATCAGGCGTCGCTCCCTTCGGGCTTGGCCGGGCCCGCCACGAAGCGGTCGAAGGCGGCCTTGGTGAACACCACGTCGTCCGAGTCGATGACGTCGTAGGTGTTGAGCTGGCCCGGGTCGATCAGGTGCACCTGGGGCAGGTTGCGGGCCGAGAGCCACGCCGACGTGTCGGCGCGGTCCGCGACCAGCAGCAGCTTCTTGCGGTCGCTGATCTTCTGCAGCAGGGTGCGGGCGGCCTTGGTGGAGACCTCGCCGTCCACGACGCCGGTGACGATGTGGATGCGGTCGTTCCTGGCCCGGTCGGTGAGGGCACCGCGCAGCGCGGCGGCCTTCATCTTCTTCGGGGTCCGCTGGGTGTAGTCACGCGGCACGGGACCGTGCACGACGCCACCGCCGGTGAACTGCGGGGCGCGGACGGAGCCCTGACGGGCGCGGCCGGTGCCCTTCTGGCGGTACGGCTTCTTGCCGCCACCGCGGACCTCGCCGCGCGTCTTGGCCTTGTGCGTGCCCTGGCGGGCGGCGGCGAGCTGCGCGACGACGACCTGGTGGATCAGCGGAACGCTGACCTTGGCGTCGAAGATCTCCGCGGGAAGCTCGACGGTGCCGGTCTTCTCACCGGCGGGCGAAAGGATGTCTACGGTGCTCATGGGTAACCTCAGGCCCCCTTGGCCGCGGTGCGGACCAGGACGAGGCCGCCGTTGGGGCCGGGCACCGCGCCCTTGATGAGCAGCAGGCCCTTCTCCGCGTCAACGGCGTGGACGGTCAGGTTCTGGGTGGTCACGCGCTCGTTGCCCATGCGGCCGGCCATGCGCAGGCCCTTGAACACGCGGCCCGGGGTGGCGCAGCCACCGATGGAGCCGGGCGAGCGGTGCTTGCGCTGGGTGCCGTGCGAGGCGCCGAGGCCGCCGAAGCCGTGGCGCTTCATGACACCGGCGGTGCCCTTGCCCTTGCTGGTGCCGGTCACATCGACCTTGACGCCGGACTCGAACACCTCGGCGGTGATCTCCTGGCCGAGCGTGTACTCGGCGGCGTCGGCGGTCCGCAGCTCGACCAGGTGGCGGCGCGGAGTGACGTCGGCCTTGGTGAAGTGGCCCTTGAGGGGCTTGTTCACCTTGCGGGGGTCGATCTCCCCGAACGCGATCTGGACGGCCTCGTAGCCGTCCCTGTCATTGGTGCGCACCTGGGTCACGACACAGGGCCCGGCCTTGACCACGGTCACCGGAACGACGCGGTTGTTGTCGTCCCAGACCTGGGTCATGCCGAGCTTCTCGCCCAGGACGCCCTTGATCTGCTTGGTCATCTCTCTTCCGCGCCTCTCAGAGCTTGATCTCGATGTCGACGCCGGCCGGAAGGTCCAGGCGCATCAGCGAGTCAACGGTCTTGGGGGTCGGGTCGAGGATGTCGATCAGGCGCTTGTGGGTGCGCATCTCGAAGTGCTCGCGCGAGTCCTTGTACTTGTGCGGCGACTTGATGACGCAGTACACGTTCTTCTCAGTGGGCAGCGGCACCGGGCCCGCGACCGACGCACCCGTGCGGGTCACCGTCTCGACGATCTTCTTCGCCGAGTTGTCGATGACCTCGTGGTCGTAGGCCTTGAGCCGGATGCGGATCTTCTGTCCCGCCATGGCTACTTCGTAGTCCTGTCTCTTCGTCAACGCTCTGGAACCCGGAGGCCGCGCCCCCCTGCTCCGACCCACGCGGTCGGGCGTGTCGCACTCGTTCCCAGACTTCGCCACGAAGGGCACCTCCCGGCCGCCGGGCCGGACGAGGTTTCCTCTGCGAGGAGTGGGGGGAGAACTTCCACCGGGTGCCTGGCTGATGCCCCGCCCACGCTTCCCGGAAGATCCCGGTATTTCCGCTGCTGTCCCGCCTGAGCAGGACATATATGCAGCGACGAATACAGTGGGACTCGCTTCCGGTCCTCCCGGCGGGAGGCGCGCAGCATCGGCTGTCAACCGAGCAACCTGGTCAGTGTGCCATATCGCCCACCGACAGTGCCAATCGGGCGAGACGCCCGGCCCCGCGGCCACCGGCCGGCCACGCGGACCGGCCGGAGCACACCCCCTCTCCGTCCTGTTCTCACTCCCGCTCCCCGACCCGCCTGGCGCGCTCGCGCTCCTCCACCTCGGCCAGCGGCGGGTGGAGCTGCATCGGCCCATACGGGTCCTGGTCGCTGGGGCGCGGTGGCTCGGGCCCGTCGGGCCCGATCCGCATCAGCCGCTCCACCCGGATCACGCGGAACCGCCGCCCGAGCACCCGCAGTTCGTCCCGCGGCGGCCCGGCGCGGTAGTCCTCGGCGGCGCGGGCGTAGGTGGCCGCGTCGGCGGCGGAGACGCCCTGCTCCAGCTTCGGGAGGAACTCGGCCAGGTAGTTGTACAGGGTCGCGCGGGCCTCCTGCGGGCTGGGCTGGAGCCCGGCCATCGGCTCCCAGGACGTGGTCTTCCGCTCGGCGAACGTGAACGCCGCGGGCAGCAGCACGACGCCGGGGTGGGAGACCAGGGCGCGGCGGGAGTCCTCCCTGATCGCGCGGGGGATGCGCGGCGCCTCGTAGTGCAGGGAGATCAGCTCCATCCGCTGGATGCTCTCCATGATCCCGGTCGGGCTCGCGTGGTCGATGACGAATCCCCGGGTGCGGCTCCGCGCGCCCCGGCGGGCCCGGTCCCCGAGGTCCCGCGAGGGGTCGTCGGGGTCGGTGGGCCGCGGCCCCTCGATGCCCTCGGGCCCGACGCGGGCGAACTCGTCGCCCCGCACGATCCGGTAGCGGGTGTCCCCCACGGTCACCTCGTTGACCGGCTCGGCCTCCAACCGGGCCACGGCGGCCAGCAGTTGGTCGCGGAGCGGGTCCCCGGCCACGGTCTCGTCCTTCGCCTTGAACCACAGGTGGGAGTTGAGCCCGTCCCTGGAGTGCTGGGCGAAGCCGTCCTCCACGTCGCTCAGCAGGCGCCAGCTCTCGCCGTCCTCCGGCCGCTGCTCGGCGAACCCGAAGACCGGCCCCCGGATCACGACGTTGGGATACCGCTCGGCGGCCCGCATCGTGTCCTGCTCGGTGACCTCCGAGACCGGATCATCCCGGTGGGTGACCCGGAAGGTCAGGTGGCGCGGCGGACTTTTCCGGTGATCCTTCATGCGCCCAGCGTGACAGGAGTACCGCCGCGTGGTCAGTCGATTACGAGAAGTCCCCCTCTTCGAGGGGCTACCTTGCCACCGTGTTCACGCGTTTCACGCCGTCACCTCCCGTAGCCCGCCGTGAAGCGCTCCCCGATGTGCCGCGGCTTCTCGATCTCGTCGACGAGCGCCACCGCGTAGTCCTCGTAGGAGATCCGGCTCGCGCCGCGCTCGTCGGTCACCAGGTCGTCCAGCGCGGTGTCGTACCGGCCGGTGCGCCGGCCCGGCTCGATCCGGGCGGCGGGGCTGAAGCAGGTCCAGCGGATCCCGGTGGCGATGCCGCGCAGGTACTCCAGGGCCTCGGCGTGGGCGCGCATGGTCATCAGCGTGTCCTCGCCCAGCCCGGGGGTGTCCCGGACCAGGCCGCCGCCGGGGGCGCGCAGCGTGCCGGCGTCGCCGACCATGATGAGCCGGGGCGCCTGCTCCCCCAGCGCGTGCAGGCCCGCCACCAGCGACTCGGCGGACGGTCCGACGGTGATCCGGTTCCCGGGGCCGTCGCCGCCGCCGACGGCGCTGACCAGCACGTCCTGTCCCCGGCCGACGATGCTGACGGACGCCGGGTCGAGCACGTCCCCGGTGGTGACCGTCAGGTTCCGGTGGGTTCTGCTGACCGAGCCGGGGTCGAGGACCACGGCCGTGACCGTGTGGCCGCGGTCGAGGGCCTCGCTGACGATCCGGTGGCCGATGGCGCCATTCGCCCCGAAGATCGCGATCCTGGCCATGAGGTGCTCCCTGTGGTGTTTCGCGGCTCTTTCGCCGCCAGGGTGCCACCGGGCGGAGCCCGAGTCATGGAGGCGACGCCCGGAGTCCCCAAAAGCGGACGGGCCCCGCCCCGCATGGAATCCATGCGGGGCGGGGCCCGTTCTGCCGCGGCTCGCGCCAGGGGGTCAGATCACTTGAGGATCTTGGTGACCTGACCGGCGCCCACGGTCCGGCCACCCTCGCGGATGGCGAACTTCAGGCCCTCCTCCATGGCGACCGGCTGGATCAGCTCGACCCTCATGTCGGTGTTGTCGCCGGGCATGACCATCTCGGTGCCCTCGGGGAGGTGCACCACGCCGGTCACGTCCGTCGTCCGGAAGTAGAACTGCGGACGGTAGTTGTTGAAGAACGGCGTGTGGCGGCCACCCTCGTCCTTGGACAGGATGTACGCGGTCGCCTCGAACTCGGTGTGCGGGGTGACCGAACCGGGCTTGATGACGACCTGGCCGCGCTCGACGTCCTCGCGCTTGATGCCGCGGAGGAGCAGACCGACGTTCTCACCGGCCCGGCCCTCGTCGAGCAGCTTGCGGAACATCTCGATACCGGTGACGGTGGTGGTGGCCTTCGTCTCCTTGATACCGATGATGTCGACGGTCTCGTTGACCTTGAGGATGCCGCGCTCGATACGGCCGGTCACCACGGTGCCGCGACCGGTGATGGTGAACACGTCCTCGATCGGCATCAGGAACGGCTTGTCGACGTCGCGCTCCGGCTGCGGGATGGACTCGTCCACGGCCTTCATCAGCTCGAGGACGGTCTTGGACCACTCGGGGTCACCCTCGAGGGCCTTCAGCGCGGAGACCTTGACGACCGGCACGTCGTCGCCCGGGAACTCGTACTCCGTGAGCAGCTCACGGACCTCGAGCTCGACGAGCTCCATGATCTCCTCGTCGTCCACCATGTCCGCCTTGTTCAGGGCGACCACGATGTACGGCACACCGACCTGGCGGGCCAGGAGCACGTGCTCCTTGGTCTGCGGCATCGGGCCGTCGGTGGCGGCGACCACGAGGATGGCACCGTCCATCTGGGCGGCACCGGTGATCATGTTCTTGATGTAGTCCGCGTGGCCCGGGCAGTCGACGTGGGCGTAGTGCCGGCTCTCGGTCTGGTACTCGACGTGCGCGATGGAGATGGTGATACCGCGCTGGCGCTCCTCGGGCGCCTTGTCGATGTTCTCAAACGCGAACGTCTCATTAAGGTCCGGGAACTCGTCGTGCAGCACCTTGGTGATCGCCGCGGTAAGCGTCGTCTTGCCGTGGTCGATGTGACCGATGGTGCCAATGTTGACGTGCGGCTTAGTCCGCTCGAACTTCGCCTTCGCCACTGGGGTCCTCCTGTGGACTGGTGCTGTACGCCCCCCGCACCTTGCGGAAGGTTTCAGATGGTCGACCGAACCGGCCAGGACCCCGAGGGGGACGCCCTTGACCGCTTCGTTGAAGGGCTGGGCTCCGGGGGCGAAACGCCCCCGAACGCCCCTTGCTCCAGCTTAAGGGTTACTCGCCCTTGGCCTTCGCGATGATCTCCTCGGCGACGTTCCGCGGAACCTCGCCGTAGGAATCGAACTGCATGCTGTAACTCGCGCGACCCGAGGTCTTGCTGCGCAGGTCACCGACGTAACCGAACATCTCCGAGAGCGGCACGAGCGCCTTGACGACCTTCGCGCCACTCCGGTCCTCCATGGCCTGGATCTGACCACGGCGGGAGTTGATGTCACCGATCACGTCACCCATGTAGTCCTCGGGCGTGGTGACCTCGACGGCCATCAGCGGCTCCAGGAGAACCGGCCCGGCCTTGCGGGCGGCCTCCTTGAACGCCATGGAACCGGCGATCTTGAACGCCATCTCGGACGAGTCGACGTCGTGGAACGCGCCGTCGAGCAGGGTCACCTTGACACCCGTCAGCGGGTAGCCGGCGAGCACGCCGAACTCCATCGCCTCCTGGCAGCCCGCGTCCACCGAGGGGATGTACTCCTTGGGGATGCGGCCACCGGTGACCTTGTTCTCGAACTCGTACCCGTCGCCTTCCAGCGGCTCCAGCGCGATCTGCACCTTGGCGAACTGACCGGAACCACCGGTCTGCTTCTTGTGCGTGTAGTCGTGCTTCTCGACCGACTTCCGCAGCGTCTCCCGGTAGGCGACCTGCGGCTTGCCGACGTTGGCCTCGACCTTGAACTCGCGCTTCATCCGGTCGACGAGCACATCGAGGTGCAGCTCGCCCATGCCCGAGATGATCGTCTGACCGGTCTCCTGGTCCGCCTTGACCTGGAAGGACGGGTCCTCCTCGGCCAGGCGCTGGATCGCGATGCCCAGCTTCTCCTGGTCGCCCTTCGACTTGGGCTCGATGGCGACCTCGATGACCGGGGCCGGGAAGTCCATGGACTCCAGGATCACCGGATTGGCCGGGTCGCACAGCGTCTCGCCCGTGGTCGTCTGCTTCAGACCCATGACGGCGACGATGTCGCCCGCGCCCACACGGTCGATCTCCTCACGCTTGTTCGCGTGCATCCGGTAGATCTTGCCGATGCGCTCCTTGCGGTCCTTCACCGAGTTCTGCACCTGCGCGCCGGCCTGCAGCACACCGGAGTAGATCCGGATGAAGGTGAGCTTGCCCAGGTGGGGGTCGCTCATGATCTTGAACGCGAGAGCCGCGAGCGGCTCCTCCTCGGACGGCTTGCGCGTGATGACCTGCTCGGGGTCACGCGGCGAGTGGCCCTCGACGGCCTCGATGTCCAGCGGCGACGGCAGGTACCGGATGACCGCGTCGAGCAGGGGCTGCACGCCCTTGTTCTTGAACGCGGTGCCGCAGAACACCGGGGTGACGGTCATGGAGCCCTCGGAGCCCGTGGAGGCGAGGGTGACACGGCGCACGGCCGCGTAGAGCTGCTCCACGGAGGGCTCCTCGCCCTCCAGGTACAGCTCCATCATCTCCTCGTCGTTCTCCGCGACGGCCTCGACCAGCTTGGCGTGCCACTCCTGGGCCTGGTCCTGGAGGTCCGCGGGGATGTCGACGACGTCGTACATCTCCCCGAGCTTGGTCTCCTCCGACCACACCAGCGCCTTCATGCGGACCAGGTCCACGACGCCCTTGAAGTCGGCCTCGGCGCCGATCGGGAGCTGCATGACCAGCGGGGTGGCGTTCAGCCGGTCGACGATCATGTCGACACAGCGGAAGAAGTCGGCCCCCGTGCGGTCCAGCTTGTTCACGAAACAGATGCGCGGCACGCCGTAACGGTCCGCCTGGCGCCAGACCGTCTCGGACTGCGGCTCCACGCCGGCCACGCCGTCGAACACCGTGACGGCACCGTCGAGGACGCGCAGCGAGCGCTCCACCTCGACGGTGAAGTCGACGTGTCCCGGGGTGTCGATGATGTTGATGGTGTGGTCGACATCGTCCAGCGGCCAGTGACAGGTGGTCGCGGCGGACGTGATCGTGATGCCGCGCTCCTGCTCCTGGGCCATCCAGTCCATGGTGGCGGCGCCGTCGTGAACCTCACCGATCTTGTAGCTCACGCCGGTGTAGTACAGGATCCGCTCGGTGGTCGTCGTCTTGCCCGCGTCGATGTGGGCCATGATCCCGATGTTCCGGACCCTGGCCAGGTCAAGTGAAGTGGTAGCCATCTGGCTTCAGTCTTCTCTCGGTCTCGATGGGGTAGCGACTACCAGCGGTAGTGCGCGAAGGCCTTGTTGGACTCGGCCATCTTGTGGGTGTCCTCGCGCTTCTTCACGGAGGCACCGAGCCCATTGGACGCGTCGAGCAGCTCGTTCATCAGCCGCTCGGTCATGGTCTTCTCGCGGCGGGCGCGGGAGTACCCGACCAGCCAGCGCAGCGCGAGCGTCGACGAACGACCGGGGCGGACCTCGACCGGCACCTGGTAGGTGGCGCCACCGACGCGGCGGGAGCGGACCTCGAGGGTCGGCTTCACGTTCTCCAGCGCGCGCTTGAGGGTGATGACCGGGTCGTTGCCCGTCTTGTCCCGCAGGCCCTCCATCGCACCGTAGACGATCCGCTCGGCGGTGGAGCGCTTGCCGTTCAGGAGCACCTTGTTGATGAGGGAGGTCACCAGAGGAGAGCCGTACACCGGGTCGATGTGGACCGGGCGCTTCGGGGCAGGGCCCTTACGAGGCATGCTTACTTCTCCTTCTTGGCGCCGTAGCGGCTGCGGGCCTGCTTGCGGTTCTTGACACCCTGGGTGTCCAGGGAGCCGCGGATGATCTTGTAACGAACACCCGGCAGGTCCTTCACACGACCACCGCGCACCAGCACGATGGAGTGCTCCTGAAGGTTGTGGTTCTCACCCGGAATGTAGGCGGTGACCTCGATCCCGTTGCTCAGACGCACGCGGGCGACCTTGCGCAGGGCCGAGTTCGGCTTCTTCGGGGTGGTCGTGAACACACGCGTGCAGACGCCGCGGCGCTGGGGCGAACCCTCCAGTGCGGGCGTCTTGTTCTTCTCGACCTTGTCCTGCCGGCCCTTGCGGACCAGCTGCTGGATCGTTGGCACCGTATCTCCGGTTTCTCTGTGCCGATCTCGGTGAAGCTAACCTGGACCACGGCACCGACCCACGCGGTCGGGCGTGTCGAAGACTGCAGGATTCCGATTCCTCGCTAGGCTGCGGGGAGCGGACGCAGATTCCGGAGTTCTCGCTGCGGCTGAAAAAACGCAGGGAACACCCCAGGCACAAGGTCAGAGCGTACCTACCCCACAGGCTGCGGTCAAAACAAGCGCCTGAGAACAGCACAATGACCGTACGAACACTGGAGGGGACGAGACCGTGACGAGCACCGTGCCGGAGGCCGCGGGCGGCGAGCCCGCACCCGAGGCGGACATAGAAAACGATACCCAAGCCCCGCCCGCGGAACCGGAGTCCGGGCGAAGACGGCGCTGGCCGCGGATCCTGCTCGGCTCGCTGGCCGCCGTCCTGGCGGTGCTGCTGGCCGGCGCCGGTTACGCCTACTGGCGCACCGACCAGGCGCTGGACTCCATCGACCGCATCCCCGACGCCCTGCCCAGCCTCCCCGAGGAGGAGCAGCCGCCGAGCGCGGCGGGCGACGCGGAGGTCTATCTGCTGGTCGGCCTCGACGCCGACGAGACCCCCGAGGAGGGGCCCGCCTGGCAGGCGGGCGCGGCGCGCAGCGACACGATGATGCTGCTCCAGCTCTCCGGCGACCGGCAGACCGCCTCGGTGGTGTCACTGCCCCGGGACACCTGGGTGGAGATCCCGGGCCACGGCGAGGCCAAGCTCAACGCCGCCTACTCGTGGGGCGGCCCGCCACTGATGGTGCGGACCGTGCAGGACCTGACGGGCATCCGGGTCGACCACCTGGCCGTCGTGGACTGGACCGGCTTCCGGGAGCTGACGGACGCGGTCGGCGGCGTCGGCGTGGACGGGCGGCGCATGAACGGCGAGGAGGCGCTGGCCTACGTGCGGGAACGCACGTCCCTGCCCGGCGGCGACTTCGACCGCACCCGGCGCCAGCAGAACTTCCTGCGCGCCCTGATGACCCAGACCCTCAGCTCCGACACGCTCACCGACCCCGGCCGGCTCAGCGGCCTGCTGAACACGGTCGGCGATGTGGTCAGCGTCGACGACGGGCTCAGCAACGGCGACCTGCGCGGCCTGCTGTGGGACCTGCGCGGCATCCGCGCCTCGGACGTGCACTTCATGAACGCCCCGGTGACCGGCACCGACATGATCGGCGGCCAGTCGGTGGTCCTGCTGGACCACGAGGCCGCGGCGCCGCTGTGGCAGGCGATGCGCGACGACGACATGACCGCGTTCCTCGCGAGCGACCGGGCCCCCGAGGAGCTGGGCGCCACCGTGCGCTGACGCCCCGCGGGCCCCGGGCGGACGACAAGGCCCGGCCGGGGACGGCGATGCCGTCCCCGGCCGGGCCTTTGCCGTGGTGGCGGACCTCAGCCCTGGTAGGGGCCGTAGTCGTAGTCCTCCAGCGGAACCGCCTGGCCGGAGCCGCCGCCGAAGGGCGAGTAGTCGATGTCGTCGTATCCGACGGCCGAGTACATCGCGGCCTTCGCCTCCTCGGTGGGCTCCACCCGGATGTTCCGGTAACGGGACAGGCCCGTGCCGGCCGGGATGAGCTTGCCGATGATCACGTTCTCCTTGAGGCCGATCAGGGAGTCCGACTTGGCGTTGATCGCCGCGTCGGTGAGCACCCGGGTCGTCTCCTGGAAGGACGCCGCCGACAGCCACGACTCGGTGGCCAGCGACGCCTTGGTGATGCCCATGAGCTGCGGACGGCCGGAGGCCGGGTGGCCGCCTTCCGCCACGACCCGGCGGTTCTCCGACTCGAACTTCGAGCGCTCGACCAGCTCGCCCGGCAGCAGCTCCGCGTCGCCGGACTCGATGATCGTCACCCGGCGCAGCATCTGCCGGACGATGATCTCGATGTGCTTGTCGTGGATCGCCACACCCTGGGAGTTGTAGACCTTCTGGACCTCGCCCACCAGGTAGATCTGCACGGCCCGCTGGCCGAGGATCCGCAGGACGTCGTGCGGGTTCGCCGCGCCGACCGTCAGCGGCTGGCCGACGGTGACGTGGTCGCCCTCGCTCACCAGGAGCCTGGCGCGCTTGGAGACCGCGTAGGAGGTCTCGTCCGAGCCGTCGTCCGGCGTGACGATGACCTTCTTGGTCTTCTCGGTCTCCTCGATGCGCACCCGGCCGGCCGACTCGGAGATCGGCGCGACGCCCTTGGGGGTACGGGCCTCGAAGAGCTCGACCACACGCGGCAGACCCTGCGTGATGTCCTCACCGGCGACACCGCCGGTGTGGAACGTCCGCATGGTGAGCTGCGTGCCGGGCTCGCCGATGGACTGGGCGGCGATGATGCCGACGGCCTCGCCGATGTCCACCAGCTTGCCGGTCGCCAGCGAGCGGCCGTAGCACATGGCGCAGGTGCCGACGGCGGACTCGCAGGTGAGGACCGAGCGGGTCTTGACGGTCTCGACGCCGTGGCTGACCAGCTCGTCGATCAGCACGTCGCCCAGGTCGGTGCCGGCCGGGGCCAGCACCTTGCCGTCGACCACGATGTCCTCGGCCAGGCAGCGGGCGTAGACGCTGGACTCGACGTCGTCCGCCTTGCGCAGCACGCCGTCGGCGCCCTTGACCGCGATCGCCAGCTTCAGGCCGCGCTCGGTGCCGCAGTCCTCCTCGCGGATGATGACGTCCTGGGAGACGTCCACCAGACGCCGGGTGAGGTACCCGGAGTCGGCGGTCCGCAGGGCGGTGTCGGCCAGACCCTTGCGCGCGCCGTGCGTGGAGATGAAGTACTCCAGCACGGAGAGGCCCTCGCGGAACGACGCCTTGATCGGCCGCGGGATGGTCTCGTTCTTCGCGTTGGACACCAGGCCGCGCATACCCGCGATCTGACGCATCTGCATCATGTTTCCGCGGGCGCCCGAGTCGACCATCATGAAGATCGGGTTGGTCTTGGGGAAGTTGTCGCTCATGGTCTCGGCGACCTCGTTCGTCGCCTTCGTCCAGATCGCGATCAGCTCCTGGGTCCGCTCGTCCTTGGTGATCAGGCCGCGCTCGTACTGCTTCTGGACCTTTTCGTCCTGCGCCTCGTAGTTGGCGAGGATGTCCTTCTTCGCCTCGGGCACGACGATGTCGGAGACGGCGACGGTGACGCCGGACCGGGTGGCCCAGTAGTAACCGGCCGCCTTCAGGTTGTCCAGCGCGGCGGCGACGACGACCTTGGGGTAGCGCTCGGCCAGGTCGTTGACGATGCCGGAGAGCTGCTTCTTGCCCACGGACTGGTCCACGAAGGGGTAGTCCTCGGGCAGCAGCTCGTTGAACAGCGCCCGGCCCAGCGTGGTGCGCAGGCGGAAGCTGTCACCGGGCTGCCACTCGCCCTCGCCCTCGGCGGGCTCCGGCGGGATCCAGCCGCGCGGCGGCACCGAGCCGACCGGGAAGCGGATGTCGACCTTCGCCTGGAGCGACAGCTCCCCGGCGTCGAACGCCATGATCGCCTCGGCGGTCGACGCGAAGGACCGGCCCTCGCCCCTGACCTCGCGCTCCTCCTCGTCGGTGGTGAGGAAGAACAGGCCCAGCACCATGTCCTGCGTCGGCATGGTGACCGGACGGCCGTCGGCCGGCTTCAGGATGTTGTTCGAGGACAGCATCAGGATGCGGGCCTCGGCCTGCGCCTCCGCGGACAGCGGCAGGTGCACGGCCATCTGGTCGCCGTCGAAGTCCGCGTTGAACGCGGTGCAGACCAGCGGGTGGATCTGGATGGCCTTGCCCTCGACGAGCTGCGGCTCGAACGCCTGGATGCCGAGCCGGTGCAGGGTCGGGGCGCGGTTCAGCAGGACCGGGTGCTCGGCGATGACCTCTTCGAGGACGTCGTACACCACGGTCCGCTGGCGCTCGACCATGCGCTTGGCCGACTTGATGTTCTGCGCGTGGTTGAGATCGACCAGGCGCTTCATCACGAACGGCTTGAACAGCTCCAGCGCCATCGCCTTCGGCAGACCGCACTGGTGCAGCTTGAGCTGCGGGCCGACGACGATGACGGAACGCGCCGAGTAGTCCACGCGCTTGCCCAGCAGGTTCTGCCGGAAGCGGCCCTGCTTGCCCTTGAGCATGTCGGACAGCGACTTCAGCGGCCGGTTGCCCGGGCCGGTGACCGGACGCCCGCGGCGGCCGTTGTCGAACAGCGCGTCGACGGCCTCCTGGAGCATGCGCTTCTCGTTGTTCACGATGATCTCGGGCGCGCCGAGGTCGAGAAGCCGCTTCAGGCGGTTGTTCCGGTTGATGACGCGGCGGTACAGGTCGTTCAGGTCGGAGGTCGCGAAGCGGCCACCGTCGAGCTGCACCATCGGGCGCAGGTCCGGCGGGATGACCGGGACGCAGTCCAGGACCATGCCCTTGGGGCTGTTGGACGTCTGCAGGAACGCGGAGACGACCTTGAGCCGCTTCAGGGCGCGGGTCTTCTTCTGGCCCTTGCCGGTGCGGATGATCTCGCGGAGACGCTCGGCCTCCTCGTTCAGGTCGAAGGTCTCCAGGCGCTTCTGCAGCGCCGCGGCGCCCATCGAGCCGTCGAAGTAGGTCCCGAAGCGGTCGCGCAGCTCGCGGTAGAGCAGCTCGTCGCCCTCCAGGTCCTGCACCTTGAGGTTCTTGAAGCGGTTCCAGACCTCGTCCAGGCGGTCCAGCTCGCGCTGGGCCCGGTCCCGGAGCTGCTTCATCTCTCGCTCGGCCCCCTCGCGCACCTTGCGGCGCACGTCGGCCTTGGCGCCCTCGGCCTCCAGCTCGGCCAGGTCGGCCTCCTGCTTCTTGGCCCTGGCCTCCAGGTCCGCGTCGCGGCGCTGCTCGATCTGCTGGCGCTCCACGGAGATGTGGGCCTCCAGCGACGGCAGGTCGCGCGCACGGCGCTCCTCGTCCACGTACGTGATCATGTACGCGGCGAAGTAGATGACCTTCTCCAGGTCCTTGGGGGCCAGGTCCAGCAGGTAGCCGAGCCGGGACGGGACGCCCTTGAAGTACCAGATGTGGGTCACGGGCGCGGCCAGTTCGATGTGGCCCATCCGCTCACGGCGCACCTTGGCGCGGGTCACCTCGACGCCGCAGCGCTCACAGATGATGCCCTTGAAGCGGACGCGCTTGTACTTGCCGCAGTAGCACTCCCAGTCCCGGGTCGGACCGAAGATCTTCTCGCAGAAGAGTCCGTCCTTCTCGGGCTTGAGGGTGCGGTAGTTGATGGTCTCCGGCTTCTTGACCTCGCCGTGTGACCACTGACGGATGTCGTCAGCGGTGGCCAGGCCGATCCGCAGTTCGTCGAAGAAGTTGACGTCGAGCACTCTCGTCAATCCCTCTCAGGGTCGTGTCAGTCAATGGTCTGTCGGGGTCCGGGTGGGGAGGCCGGGGAGAGAGAACGGGCACTCTCCCCCGGCCCGACCCGTCAGACCTCTTCGACGCTGCTCGGCTCGCGCCGGGACAGGTCGATGCCGAGCTCTTCCGCGGCGCGGAAGACGTCCTCGTCGGTGTCGCGCATCTCGATGGACATGCCGTCGGACGACAGCACCTCCACGTTGAGGCAGAGCGACTGCATTTCCTTGATGAGCACCTTGAAGGACTCCGGAATACCGGGCTCCGGGATGTTCTCGCCCTTGACGATGGCCTCGTAGACCTTCACGCGGCCGGTCACGTCGTCGGACTTGATGGTCAGCAGCTCCTGCAGGGCGTAGGCGGCGCCGTACGCCTCCAGCGCCCACACCTCCATCTCGCCGAAGCGCTGGCCGCCGAACTGCGCCTTACCGCCCAGCGGCTGCTGGGTGATCATGGAGTACGGACCGGTCGAACGCGCGTGCAGCTTGTCGTCGACCAGGTGGTGGAGCTTCAGGATGTACATGTACCCGACGGAGATCGGGTCCGGGAACGGCTCCCCGGACCGGCCGTCGAACAGCCGGGCCTTGCCGGAGGGCAGGACCAGCCGGTCGCCGTCGCGGTTGGGGATGGTGGACTCGAAGAGGCCGGCCATCTCGTCCTCGCGGGCGCCGTCGAAGACCGGGGTGGCGACGTTGGTGCGGGGGGCGACCTCGTCGGCGCCGATGGCCCGCAGCCGCTCCTTCCACTCCGCGTCCGCGCCCTCGACCTTCCAGCCCTGGGAGGCGAGCCAGCCCAGGTGGATCTCCAGGACCTGTCCCGGGTTCATGCGGGAGGGGACGCCCAGGGGGTTGAGGATGATGTCGACCGGGGTGCCGTCCTCCATGAACGGCATGTCCTCCACGGGCAGGATCTTGGAGATCACGCCCTTGTTGCCGTGGCGGCCGGCCAGCTTGTCGCCGTCGGTGATCTTGCGCTTCTGGGCCACGTAGACGCGGACGAGCTGGTTCACGCCCGGGGGCAGCTCGTCGCCCTCCTCGCGGTCGAAGACGCGGACGCCGATGACCTTGCCGGTCTCGCCGTGCGGCACCTTCAGCGAGGTGTCGCGGACCTCGCGGGCCTTCTCGCCGAAGATCGCGCGCAGCAGCCGCTCCTCCGGGGTCAGCTCGGTCTCGCCCTTCGGGGTGACCTTGCCGACCAGGATGTCGCCGGCCTCGACCTCGGCGCCGATGCGGATGATGCCGCGGTCGTCCAGGTCGGCCAGGACCTCCTCCGAGACGTTGGGGATGTCCCGGGTGATCTCCTCGGGGCCCAGCTTGGTGTCGCGGGCGTCGACCTCGTGCTCCTCGATGTGGATCGAGGAGAGGACGTCGTCCTGCACCAGGCGCTGGGAGAGGATGATCGCGTCCTCGTAGTTGTAGCCCTCCCACGGCATGAACGCGACCAGCAGGTTCTTCCCGAGGGCCATCTCACCGCGCTGGGTGGACGGGCCGTCGGCGATGACCTGACCGGCCACCACGCGCTCGCCCTCCTCGACCAGGACCTTCTGGTTGTACGAGGTGCCCTGGTTGGAGCGGTGGAACTTGGCGAGGCGGTGCGTGACGTGGGTGCCGTCGTCGTTCTGGATGGTGACGTAGTCCGCGGAGACGTCGGTGATGACGCCGTCCTGCTCGGCCTTGATCACATCGCCGGCGTCGACGGCCGACCGGTACTCCATGCCGGTGCCGACCAGCGGCGCCTCGGCCTGGATGAGCGGCACGGCCTGGCGCATCATGTTCGACCCCATGAGCGCGCGGTTGGCGTCGTCGTGCTCCAGGAACGGGATCATGGCCGTCGCGACCGACACCATCTGGCGCGGCGAGACGTCCATGTAGTGCACCTCGGTGCCCGTCACGTAGTCGATCTCGCCGCCGCGGCGGCGCACGAGCACGCGGGACTCGGCGAAGTGGTAGTCCTCGGTCAGCTTCGCGTTGGCCTGCGCGATGACGTACCGGTCCTCCTCGTCCGCGGTCAGGTAGTGCACCTCGTCGGTGACCACGCCGTCGGTGACCTTGCGGTACGGGGTCTCCACGAAGCCGAACGCGTTGACCCGGCCGAAGGCGGCGAGCGAGCCGATCAGGCCGATGTTCGGGCCTTCCGGCGTCTCGATCGGGCACATGCGGCCGTAGTGCGACGGGTGCACGTCGCGGACCTCCAGGCCCGCCCGCTCACGGCTCAGACCGCCGGGGCCCAGCGCCGACAGGCGGCGCTTGTGGGTGAGCCCGGACAGCGGGTTGGTCTGGTCCATGAACTGGGAGAGCTGGCTGGTGCCGAAGAACTCCTTGATGGAGGCGACGACCGGCCGGATGTTGATCAGCGTCTGCGGGGTGATCGCCTCGACGTCCTGCGTGGTCATGCGCTCGCGGACGACGCGCTCCATGCGGGCCAGACCGGTGCGGACCTGGTTCTGGATGAGCTCGCCGACGTTGCGCAGGCGGCGGTTGCCGAAGTGGTCGATGTCGTCGGTCTCGACGACGAGCGTCCGGCCGTCGGGGAGGGCGGTCTCGGTCTCCCCCGCGTGCAGGCGGACCAGGTACTTGATCGTGTTGACGATGTCCTCGACGGTGAGCACGCCGGCGTCCAGCGGCTCGTCCCCGCCGAGCTTCTTGTTGATCTTGTACCGGCCGACCTTGGCCAGGTCGTACCGCTTCGGGTTGAAGTACAGGTTCTCCAGCAGGGTCTGCGCGGCCTCGCGGGTCGGCGGCTCGCCCGGGCGGAGCTTGCGGTAGATGTCGAGCAGGGCGTCGTCCTGCCCCTGGGTGTGGTCCTTCTCCAGGGTGGCGCGCATCGACTCGTAGTCGCCGAACTCCTCCAGGATCTGGTCCGAGGTCCAGCCCAGCGCCTTCAGCAGCACGGTCACGGACTGCTTGCGCTTGCGGTCGATCCGCACGCCGACCATGTCGCGCTTGTCGATCTCCATCTCCAGCCAGGCACCCCGGGACGGGATGATCTTGGCGGAGAAGAGGTCCTTGTCCGAGGTCTTGTCGATGCTGCTGTCGAAGTACACGCCCGGCGAGCGGACCAGCTGCGACACGACGACGCGCTCGGTACCGTTGATGACGAAGGTGCCCTTGTTGGTCATGAGCGGGAAGTCGCCCATGAAGACCGTCTGGGACTTGATCTCACCGGTCTCGTTGTTGGTGAACTCGGCCGTGACGAAGAGCGGCGCGGCGTAGGTGAAGTCGCGCTCCTTGCACTCGTCGATCGAGTTCTTGGGGGGCTCGAAGCGGTGATCGCGGAACGTCAGGGACATCGACCCGGAGAAGTCCTCGATCGGGGAGATCTCCTCGAAGATCTCCTCCAGACCCGACTTCCTGGGGACGTCCTGTCCACTGTCCAGCGCGGCCTCGACGCGGGCTTTCCAGGCGTCGTTACCGAGGAGCCAGTCGAAGCTCTCGGTCTGCAGCGCAAGGAGATTCGGAACCTCCAGCGGTTCCTTGATCTTCGCAAAAGAGACACGCAGGGGTGCGGTGCTGGTGCCGTTGTTCGTACTGTTGGTCGAGGCGTTGCGCGAGGCGGCCAAGAGGGGGTCCTTCCGAGGGCTCGGACTCTCTGCGCGCGTACCGGCCCCCCTGGTGACGGGCAGGGAGCATCCAGGCAGCGCAAAGGGTCAGTGTAGCCACAAGACCCACTGATGTCCAATGCCCGTACCGACCATCGAGGTGCCACCCTCGGTGTTCTTCACGCTGTGCCCTCCAGGCCCGCTCCCGATCGCCTCGATCACCGGGCGCCGACCCGTCTGCCGCATCACTTCCCGCTCCACCGTGGATCCATGCCTCGGAACACGAATCGATCTGGCGGCGCGAGAGGAGAATCGCGCGCCTGGTGCGGTTCGTCAAGGCCCCTGCTCCATCACCACCCGTCCCGGGTGCGGCCTGGGGAGCGACCGGAGTTCACCTTACCCGTCACGGCCCCAGGGGCAAGGAGCCCGTCGGGTCAACGCCGAGGGGCGACCACCCGAGTGGGTGATCGCCCCTGGCAGGAGTCACGCGGTCAGCGCGAGATCACTTGACCTCGACACCGGCGCCGGCGGCGGCGAGGGCCTCGCGGGCCTTCTCGGCGGCCTCCTTGTTCACCTTCTCCAGGACGGGCTTCGGCGTGTTGTCCACCAGCTCCTTGGCCTCCTTCAGGCCCAGGGAGGTGAGCTCGCGCACGACCTTGATCACCTGGATCTTCTTGTCGCCCGGGCCGGTGAGAACGACGTCGAACTCGTCCTTCTCCTCCTCGGCCTCGGCGGCGCCACCGGCACCACCGGGGGCGGCGACGGCGATGGCGGCCGGGGCGGCGGCCTCGACGTCGAACTTCTCCTCGAACTTCTTCACGAACTCCGAGAGCTCGAGCAGGGTCATCTCGGCGAACTGCTCAAGCAGCTCGTCCTGGCTCAGCTTCGCCATGATGGCGGTCCTTCCGTGTCAGTCGGCTGGTGCCGGTTGTGCGGTGATGGGGGCGGGCGTAACGCCTACTCGGCCGGAGCCGGCTCGCCGGCACCGCCCTGCTGCTCGACCTTGCTGCGCAGCGCGTCCGCGGTACGGACGAACTTCGTGAGCGGGGCCTCGAAGGTCGCCGCGGCCTTCGCCATGGACGCCTTCATGCCACCGGCCAGCTTGGCCAGAAGCACCTCGCGGGACTCGAGGTCCGCGAGCTTGGTGATCTCCTCGGCGCTCAGCGCCTTGCCGTCGAGGACGCCGCCCTTGATGACGAGGGCGGGGTTCTCCTTGGCGAAGTCACGCAGACCCTTGGCCGCCTCGACCGGGTCACCGGTCACGAAGGCGACGGCCGTCGAGCCCTTGAAGAACTCGTCGAGCCCGGTGACCCCGGCCTCGTTGGCCGCGATCTTGGTCAGCGTGTTCTTCGCCACGCGGTACTGGGCGTTCTCACCGAGCGAGCGGCGCAGCTTCTTGAGCTGGGCCACGGTGAGCCCGGTGTACGCGGTGACGACGGCCGCGTTGGAGTTCTCGAACTTCTCCTTGATCTCCGCGACGGCCGCGCTCTTGTCCGGTCGCGCCATAACCTCGGCCCTCCTTCCGGGTCTTTCCGGGGTGCTGTTTTCCCAAGTCGGGGACCGCACGGAAGGGGCCGTACAACAACGAAACGCCCCGAGCGCGGGTGCTCAGGGCGGACAGACGACCACGCGGGACGCGACAGTCGTGCGAAGTCTTCCACGATCACCTGCGCGGGCCGTCCGCATCATCAGCGGATCCTTCGGCCTCCCCGGGCCCGTGACGGGCCCAGGGTGACAACCTGCGGTCTTTGGCTACCGTGCGAGAGTAAGGGACCGGCCGGGCGTCAGGCAAATCAGCCCAGATCCGCGCCCAGTCCCATGCCCGTCCCGAACTCCTGGAGGAGCTCGGCGAAGTCGACCACGGAGTCGGCCGGGGGCGCGGTGACGTCCACGCCGCTGCCGAAGTCGCTGTACCTGACCTCGTACTCCACCGGGCCCATGGTGGTGTCGTAGGACTGGTGGATCTGGACGGGGAAGTCGTTCTCGTCGACCCAGACCTCGATGTCGTAGCTCTCGATGCCCTGGTCCTCCATGACGTCGATGAGCTGCCGGCGCTCCTCCTCGGTGAGGAAGTCGGCGCTGCCGTTGCTCTCCATCGCGTCCTCGACGGAGATGGTGCCCTGGTAGTGGGTGACCTCGACGCCGTCCAGCGTCTCCTCGCCGACGACCTCGATCTCCGGCGATTCGAGCAGCAGGGCGAGCTGCTGGGCCGGGTCCTGGTTGGCCTCGTCCAGGCCGAACGACAGGGCGTCCGCCACGGCCTCGTCGCCGGACTCCTCGGCGAGGGCCGTGAGGTCGAGGGAGATCCAGTCGCGGCCGTCGAACTCGCTGCCGAACTCCTCGCCCATGTTCATGTACATCACGTTGTCCACCCAGACGACCGCGAGCTCCGCGGGGATCGAGGGGTCGGCCGCCAGGCCCTCGCCGGTCATGGTGAGGTCCATGGCCAGCTCCGGGGCCCACGCCATGGCGCCGGACATCTCCAGCTCGCCACCGGCCGACTGCGGGGACCGCATGACCGCCTCGAAGCGGGCGGAGGTGGTCTCCTGGGTGGTCTCGGCGGCGGCGGCCACGGCGTCGAAGGCGGCGCGCACCGAGGTGCCGCCCTCCCCCGAGCGGTCGGTCGCTTCGCCGGAGCCGGAATCGCCACAGGCGGCCGTGGCGGCCAGCAGGGCGACGCCGGCGGCCCCGAGCGCCGCTTTGCGTATGGGACGCATGTTCCCCCCGGTCCTTCCGTGGTGTGCGAATGGCTGACTCGTTGACTCGTGCCTTCCGTTCACGCTAACTCAGCGCTGGTTCAACGAAAATGCCCGCCCCTGCTCTGTAACAGAACGGGGACGGGCCACTGCCGCTCGCGTCACGGCACACCCGGCGGGCGCGCCGGGCGGGTGGATCAGACGGCGGCTTCCTCCGCGAGGAGGTCGCGCGTGCGGTTGGTGTCGACCGGCACGCCCGGACCCATCGTGGTGGTGATGGTCGCCTTCTTCAGGTAACGGCCCTTGGCCGCCGACGGCTTGAGCCGGAGGATCTCCTCCAGGGCCGCCGCGTAGTTCTCCACCAGGAGGCGCTCGTCGAAGGACACCTTGCCGATGATGAAGTGGAGGTTCGCGTGCTTGTCGACGCGGAACTCGATCTTGCCGCCCTTGATCTCGGTGACGGCCTTGGCCACGTCGGGGGTGACGGTGCCGGTCTTCGGGTTCGGCATCAGGCCACGCGGGCCGAGGACACGGCCGAGGCGGCCGACCTTGCCCATGAGGTCGGGGGTGGCCACGACGGCGTCGAAGTCCAGACGACCGCCGGCGACCTCCTCGATCAGCTCGTCGGAGCCGACGATGTCGGCCCCCGCGGCTTCCGCCGCCGCGGCACGCTCACCGGTCGCGAAGACCAGGACCCGGGCGGTCTTGCCGGTGCCGTGCGGAAGGTTGACGGTGCCGCGGACCATCTGGTCGGCCTTGCGCGGGTCGACGCCCAGGCGCATGGCGACCTCGACGGTCGCGTCGAACTTGGCCGGGTTGGTCTCCTTGGCGAGACGCACGGCCTCGAGCGGCGCGTAGACGCGGGTCCGGTCGACCTTCGCGTCCGCGTTGCGGAGGTTCTTGCTGCGCTTCACTGCTGCTCCTGCTGATAGTGAGGGAGTCGTGGTCCGGGCCAGCGCGGGCCCTGCCACGGCGGGCGGATCAGCCCTCGACGGTGACACCCATGGAACGGGCGGTGCCGGCGATGATCTTCTCGGCGGCGTCCAGGTCGTTGGCGTTCAGGTCGGGCAGCTTGGTGGTGGCGATCTCCCGGACCTGGGCGCGCGTGATCTTGGCGACCTTGGTCTTGTGGGGCTCGCCGGAGCCCTTCTCCACGCCCGCGGCCTTGAGGATCATCTTCGCGGCCGGCGGGGTCTTGGTGATGAAGGTGAAGGACCGGTCCTCGTAGACCGTGATCTCCACCGGGATGACCCACCCGCGCTGCGACTCGGTCGCGGCGTTGTAGGCCTTGCAGAACTCCATGATGTTCACGCCGTGCTGGCCCAGCGCCGGACCGACGGGCGGCGCCGGGTTGGCGGCGCCGGCCTGGATCTGGAGCTTGATCAGCCCAGTGACTTTCTTCCTTGGAGCCATTCGCTCTCTCCGGGTCCTTGATGAGAATCTCGCGCGGCGACCCGCGCGAAGACATACCGCACCACGGTAGCGGGTACTGTCCTCGGGCCAAAATCGACGGCCGGGCGGCGCCCACGCGCCCGCCCGGCCGTACCGTCCCGCCGCCCCGCGGGGCTCAGTTCTTCTGGATCTGGTCGAAGCTCAGCTCGACCGGGGTCTCGCGGCCGAAGATCTCGACCAGGCCCTTGACCTTCTTCGAGTCCGGGTTGATCTCGTTGATCGTCGCCTGCAGCGTGGCGAACGGGCCGTCGGTGACCGTGACCGAGTCGCCGACCTCGAAGTCCAGCACCTGGACCTCGACCTTGCGGCCCCCGGCCGCCGCGCCGCCCTCGGCGGCGGCCTCCGCCGCGGCCTTCTGCTCGGCCTCGGGCGCCAGCATCTTGACGATCTCGTCCAGCGTCAGCGGGTACGGGTCGTACGCGTTGCCGACGAAGCCGGTGACGCCCGGGGTGTTCCGCACCACGCCCCAGGACTCGTTCGTCAGGTCCATCCGCACCAGCACGTAGCTGGGAAGCTTGTTCTGCTTGATCGTCCGGCGGTCGCCGTTCTTGATCTGGACGACTTCTTCCTGGGGCACCTCGACCTGGAAGATGTAGTCCTCGACGTTGAGCGAGACGGCCCGCTGCTCCAGGTTCGTCTTCACGCGGTTCTCGTAACCCGCGTACGTGTGCACGACATACCACTCACCCGGCAGGACGCGCAGCTCCTCGCGGAGCTGGGCGACAGGGTCGACGGGCTCCTCGATCGCGGGCTCCTCCGCGGCCTCGGCCTCTTCGACGATGTCGTCGCGCGCGGTGTCCTCGCCCTCGGCGTCGGGCGCGGCCTCGTTCGGGATCGGGTCAGACACGGTAGCTGCTTCTTCCTGGCTTTCGAGAGAGGGAGGGTCAGCCGAAGACATACTCGACGGCTCGGCTGAATCCCCAGTCAAGCACGGTCAGGATGCAGATGACGACGATGACGAAGAAGATCACCGCCGAAGCGTAGGTCGACAACTGCCGCCGCGACGGCCAGACGACCTTGCGCAGCTCGGCGATAACCTGGCGGTAGAACAGCGCGAGCCTGCCCAGCGGCCCCTTCTTGGCACGCCTGCCGCGACGGCCGGTTTTGCCCTCGCCCCGGGGCTCCCGGGGCTCTGGCGTCTCCACGGAGTCCGTGATCCCAGCCACTCGTCCTCACCTGATCCCGGTCATGGTCAAAAGCCGCCCGGCCACCCGGACGGCTGTTCATTTCGTGTAGCAGGGCCGGAGGGACTTGAACCCCCAACCGCTGGTTTTGGAGACCAGTGCTCTACCAATTGAGCTACGACCCTTTGCCGTGTGGTCCCGACAACGTACCGCATCGGGCACCACCGGTGAGGAGTGTACGTGGTGAAGCGCCTGCCGTCGAACGGCTCCTGGTGCGACCCGGGTGCCGTGGCGGCGGGCCGTCTGCGACGATGCCTCCCATGACCCTCGGATCCTCCTCTTCCGCAGCGCGCCGGGTCTCGGCGCGGATCGGTGCCATCTCCGAGTCGGCGACGCTGGCCGTCGACGCCAAGGCCAAGGCGCTCAAGGCCGCGGGGCGCCCGGTGATCGGGTTCGGCGCCGGCGAACCCGACTTCCCCACCCCCGACTACATCGTCGAGGCGGCCGTGGCGGCCTGCCGCAACCCCAAGTACCACCGCTACACCCCGCCCGGCGGCCTCCCCGAGCTGAAGGAGGCCGTCGCCGCCAAGACGCTGCGCGACTCCGGCTACGAGGTCGACGCGGCGCAGGTCCTGGTGACCAACGGCGGCAAGCAGGCGATCTACGAGGCGTTCGCCGCCCTGCTCGACCCGGGCGACGAGGTCATCGTGCCCGCGCCGTACTGGACCACCTACCCGGAGTCGATCCGGCTGGCCGGCGGCGTGCCGGTCGAGGTGGTCGCCGACGAGACCACCGGGTACCGGGTCTCCGTCGAGCAGTTGGAGGCGGCCCGCACCGAGCGCACCAAGGTGGTCCTCTTCGTCTCGCCGTCCAACCCGACCGGCGCCGTCTACTCGCGCGAGCAGACCGAGGAGATCGGCCGGTGGGCCGCCGGGCACGGCCTGTGGGTGCTGACGGACGAGATCTACGAGCACCTGGTGTACGGCGACGCGCGTTTCACCTCGCTGCCGGTGGTCGTGCCCGAGCTGGCCGACCGCTGCGTCGTCGTCAACGGCGTGGCCAAGACCTACGCCATGACCGGCTGGCGCGTGGGCTGGGTCGTCGGCCCGAAGGACATCGTCAAGGCGGCCACCAACCTCCAGTCGCACGCGACGTCCAACGTCAGCAACGTCGCCCAGGTCGCGGCCCTCACCGCCGTCGCCGGGGACCTGACCGCGGTGGAGCGGATGCGCGAGGCGTTCGACCGCCGCCGCCGCACGATCGTCCGGATGCTGAACGAGATCGACGGCGTGACCTGCCCCGAGCCGGAGGGCGCGTTCTACGCGTACCCGTCGGTCAAGGGGCTGCTGGGCAAGGAGATCCGCGGCAGGCGCCCGGCGACCAGCCTGGAGCTGGCCGGGGTGCTGCTGGAGGAGGCCGAGGTGGCGGTCGTGCCGGGTGAGGCGTTCGGCACCCCGGGCTACCTGCGGCTGTCCTACGCGCTGGGCGACGACGACCTGGTCGAGGGCGTCTCCCGGATGCAGAAGCTGCTGGCCGAGGCCACGGACTGAACGACGCGCCCCGCGCGCCGTGCGCCCGCCCGCCAGTTCGGGGGGGCGCACATCCGGGGCATGCGACTACCGGCCTTCCGGGCGGATACGGCAAGATCTTCGGATGGATCGTGTTCGTGACGTCCGCACCCTGCCGAAAGCCCACCTTCACCTGCACTTCACCGGCTCGATGCGCCCCGGCACCCTGAGAGAGCTCGCCGACAAGTACGGCGTGCACCTGCCGGAGGCCCTCGGCAGCGGCCGGCCGCCCCGGCTGCGGGCCACGGACGAGCGCGGCTGGTTCCGCTTCCAGCGGCTGTACGACATCGCGCGCTCCTGCCTGCGCGCCCCGGAGGACATCCAGCGGCTGGTGCGGGAGGCGGCGGAGGAGGATGTGCGGGACGGCTCGCGCTGGCTGGAGATCCAGGTCGACCCCACCTCGTACGCGCCCCGGCTGGGCGGGCTGATCCCGGCGCTGGAGATCATCCTGGACGCGGTGGAGACCACCGCGCGGGAGACGGGCCTGGGGATGCGGGTGCTCGTCGCCGCCAACCGTATGAAGCACCCGCTCGACGCGCGGACCCTGGCCCGGCTCGCGGTCCGCTACCGGGACCGGGGCATCGTCGGGTTCGGCCTGTCCAACGACGAACGGCGGGGTCTGGCCCGGGATTTCGACCGGGCGTTCGCCATCGCCCGGGAGGGCGGGCTGCTGTCGGTGCCGCACGGCGGCGAGTTGTCGGGCCCGGCGAGCGTGCGGGACTGCCTGGACGACCTGCGCGCCGCCCGGATCGGGCACGGGGTGCGCGCGGCGGAGGACCCGCGGCTGCTGGAGCGGCTGGCGGAGGCGCGGGTGACGTGCGAGGTGTGCCCGGCGTCGAACGTGGCGCTCGGTGTCTACGAGACGCCGGCCGACGTGCCGCTGCGCACGCTGTGGCGCGCGGGGGTGCCGATGGCGCTGGGCGCGGACGACCCGCTGCTGTTCGGGTCGCGGCTGGCGGCGCAGTACGAGATCGCGCGCGAGCACCACGGGTTCACGGACGCGGAGCTGGCGGAGCTGGCCCGGCAGTCGGTGCGGGCGTCGGCGGCGCCGGTGGACGTGCGGGAGAAGATCCTGGTGGGCATCGACGAGTGGCTGTCGGTGTGAGGTGACCCGCTAGAGCGCGGTGCCGACCATCACCGGCTCGTTGACCAGGGTGACGCCGAACGCCTCGCGCACGCCGTCCCTGACCTCGCGGGCGAGGGCGAGCAGGTCGGCGGTGGTGGCGCCGCCCCGGTTGGTGAGCGCGAGGGTGTGCTTGCCGGAGATGCGGGCCGGGCCGGTGCCGTAGCCCTTGGTGAAGCCGGCGCGGTCGATGAGCCAGGCGGCGGAGGTCTTGGTGCGGCCCTCGCCGGCCGGGTAGGCGGGCGGCGCGGCGCCCGCGCCGAGGCGCCGCTCGGCGCGGGCCCGGAAGGCGGCGAACTCGGCCTCGTCCAGGACGGGGTTGGTGAAGAAGGAGCCGGCCGACCAGGTGTCGTGGTCCTCGGGGTCGAGGACCATGCCCTTGCCGGTGCGGAGCTTGAGCACGGCGTCGCGGGCCTCGGCGGCGGGCACCCGGTCGCCGGGCGCGACGCCGAGCAGGCGGGCGGTCTCGGCGTACCGGATGGGCGCGGAGAGCCCGCCGGCGTCCTGGAGCCCGAACCGGACGCGGAGCACCACGAAACGGTCGGGGTCGGCCTTGAAGCGGCTGTGCCGGTAGGCGAATCCGCAGGCGGCGCCCGGGATGGTGACGACCGCGCGGGCGGCGCGGTCGTAGGCGACGACCTCGGTGAGGACGCTGGAGACCTCCTGGCCGTAGGCGCCGACGTTCTGGATGGGCGTGGCGCCGGCGGAGCCGGGGATCCCGGCCAGGCACTCGATACCGGCGAGACCGGCCTCGACGGTGCGGGCGACGGCGTCGGCCCACACCTCGCCGGCGGCCAGCTCCAGGCGGGTGCCGTCCAGGCGGAATCCGGTGGTGGCCACGCGCAGGGCGGTGCCGGGGAATCCCTCGTCGGCGACGACCAGGTTGCTGCCGCCACCGACGATCAGCAGGGGCGTTCCCGCGTCGTCGGCCTCCCGGACGGCCGCGACGACCTCGTCGTCGGTCCGGGCGACGAGGAGCCGCGCGGCGGGACCGCCG